>JAQICF010000031.1 GCA_027858795.1 Candidatus Delongbacteria bacterium
AATACCACCGATTATCGCAGTTCCCGAAACACCTGTATCACCATTATTTTCAGGATTAGATGGAGTAGTTTCCTCATCTTGAGCAAACGCTAAACTTAACATCAATGTTAAGAGCACTAGTAAAATTTTCTTCATAATTTACCTCCTACTTATTTAGTACACTATCAATTTTTCGCTTTAATAATATTAAATATAAAGCTAAAATAAACATATGTCAATATTTTAAGATTTGATCAGGTATGATATTTGGGTAATTCTATTATAAATTTTGATCCTTTCCCTAATTCGCTTTCAACAGTAATATCGCCATTATTAAGCTGCATGAACTCCTTACTTAATATCAATCCAAGACCTGTCCCTTTCTCATTGGCAGTACCGTCTGTGCTCAATTTACTACCAACTGAGAATATTTTATCGATATTCTCTTCTGGAATTCCCATGCCCGTATCTTGAATCGTTAATAATATAAAATCGTTAACCTCTTCACTATGGAATGTTATTTCACCATCAGGAAAAGTAAATTTAACAGCATTTGATAATAAATTTCGGATAACCGTATCTAATAGATTAACATCCATATATACTTTTAACTTTGAACCGATTAAATTATCAACTTTAATATTCTTGTGATTTATGCTCACACTCAGAATATCAATATTTTGGTCGATAATATCGTTTAAATCTATTACCTCAGGTCTAACTTCTATTTGACCAGATTGTGTCTTCGCCCATTCAAAAAGGTTATTTATCAGTTTTGTAACTCTGGTCGATGAGTCATATATCATACCGATATATCTTTTTCTTTTTTCTTCGCTGAAAGTATCATAGTAACTGTTTATCATTTCAGAAGTAATTTGAATTGCAGAAAAAGGATTTAAAAGGTCATGGTGAATTATTCGAAACAGTTTATCCTTTGTTTCATTTATCTTTGAAAGTTCTTCGTTTTTCAGCCTGAAAATTTCAGTTTCTTTTTCTTTTTTCTCTGATTCGTATTTCGTTCGCATTTCAATTAATTTCTGGTTTGAGTTTTCAGAAATTATTTTATCTTGTAATTCAGAATGTTTTTTAAAGTATTCTAAGCCTTTTTTGTATTGTTTTGATTTTTCATAAGCTGCTGAAATGATCTGATAAAAGTGTAAAAGGTGGTGCTTTGAATTTATAAGTGTAGCAATAGACACACCATCTCTGGCTTTTTCTAAAGCTTGGTTTAAATTACCGGATTCAAGATAATGATTACTCAGACTAGCTAAGGCTGTAGCTACACCTTTCTTATAATCAAGTAATCTACTAATATTGTAGGATTGTTCGTAAGATTTTAGAGATCTTTCTTTATCTCCAAGTTTTTTGTATACAATACCTATGTTGTTCAAAGCTCTGGAAATTGCTAGTTTATTATCAATGTCCTTATCGATCTTCAATGATTTTAAAAAATAATCTAAGGCCCTTTTTGGATCATCTAAATTATTATATATAAGGCCAATATTATTGTATGATGTTGATATACTGGTAAAATCATCAGTCTCTAATTTTAATTCCAATGATCTGTTATAATATTCTAGTGCTTTTCTATAATTTTTCAACCTGTATAGTACAATACCAACGTTATTTAAAGCAAAAGACACACCTTTGTTATCATTCGATTTTTCGGCTTCTTTCAGTGACCTAAGAAAATACATTTGCGCTGTGTTATAATCACATATATGGAAATATAACTTACCTAAAATGTTGTCAACTTCAATCTTACCCTTGATATAATCCGATCTTTCTGATAAATCTAAAATCTCTTTTGCAAATTTAACAGTCTTATAAAATGTTTGTGAAACAACATCACCCTGGGAATTCTTTTTTAATTCCTCTATCATCTGGTCAATTTTATTTATATTTACTTGTTTAGGCATAAATCTTCTTTGTCATTTATTTTCTTTTCTATTGATTCTATAATATACGGTTTCGACTCCTTATGTATCACTGTATAATATACATTAACGACTCCTTATTATAGTATAGAACAATATACGCTTACTACTTCTTAAATACAAATGCGTCTTCTCATATTGATGATTATTTATAACTAAATATTATTCATTTGACAATAACGACAAAGGGAATTAACTTCATTCGATCAATCTAAATTAAAATTTTAAGGTATTCTTGAAAAAATCCGAAATGAAAAATATTGATTTAACAACTGGAAGCATTTGGAAGAATTTGCTAAAGCTTTCCATTCCTATAATGCTCGCAAACCTGATGCAAACATTTTATAATCTGACCGATACTTTTTGGCTTGGCAAATTAGTTGATGGAAAAAACATGGTAGCTGTTGTTGGAATGTCATTTCCGCTTGTCTTCTTTATTTCATCTTTTGGAATAGGTTTTTCAATAGCCGGCACTTCATTAAGCTCTCAGTACAAAGGTGCAGGGCAAATTGATCAGATCAAAAAAATATTTGCACAATACATAATATTAATTTTTGCATTCAGTATAGTTTTCCTGTTCAGTAGCTTATTTCTAATAGATGAAATTCTTTCTTTGATAAATACTCCTGAACATATCATGAGTGATGCTGCTTTATATTTGTCATATATTCTTCCAGGTATGATATTCATGTTCATTGCGATGCTGTATCAGAGTTTCTCTCACGGTTTTGGAGATACTGTTTCACCTATGAAAATACAATTAATCTCTGTTGGAATTAATATCCTACTTGATCCTATATTGATATTTGGTATTGGCTTTATACCTTCCATGGGAATAAGAGGAGCGGCAATCGCAACGCTATTTTCTAGATTCGTAGCTGCTATCATCGGAATTATCTTCATATTTAAAAAATTACACATGATTGTTCCTAAGTTAAGTGAAATAGTTCCTGATAAAGAAGTTTTGAAAACTATAATCAAAGTGAGTTTGCCTTCCTCTATCGGAATGTCAATGACTAGTTTTGGATTTGTTTTCTTGCAAGGATTCGTAAACTCCTATGATACGGTGATCATGTCAGCTCATACTATCGGTAATCGAGTAACAAGCCTGTTCATGATGCCGGCAATGGGTTTAAGCCAGGCTTTATCATCCGTAGTTGGACAGTGCCTAGGAGCTAAGAAAATCGAAAGAGCTAAGAAGAGTATCAAAACTACTTTCATCGCTATAGTCTCATTTCTAACACCAATTTATGTCATTATTTTTATTTTCGGTGGATATTTTGTCCAGTTTTTTGTTAATGACCCTGAAGTTATATCAAAGGGAATAAGAATGTTTAAGATATTAACTGTAGCGTCTTTCTCTTTTAGTTTAATCCATATATTTATGGGTACTTTCAATGGATCCGGCTTTACAAAATATACTATGATGTTTAATACTGCTCGTTTATGGCTTTTCCGAATACCATTGGTATATATCCTTTCAGGAAGATTCTTAGATTACTCCATATTTGCATCTGATAATTTTATTCGATACTCACTAAAATATTTAGCTATTCCATTGAAAGAACATCCTTGGGAAGCATTGTGGTGGTCTATGGTAATCAGTAATTTGATTACTCTATTTATTGCAATACTGCTTTATAAAAGAGGAAAGTGGGAAAAAGGTACTATTCATAAATAAAAAAAGGTAAGACGATCATCTTACCTTTTAATATACTATTTTCAAATATAATATTACTCGCTACCTTCTGCTGCTTCATTTGCTTTGTCCAACCAGAATGTCGCCTGACTCTTAGTAGTTATATCTTTATTAGCTAGTAGCAAATATTTTTTAGCTTCACTGCAACTATCCATTTTACACAATGCAATACCTTTTTCTAAGTTTGCAGAAGCCAAATTCTTACTCTTAGTGTTTTTTATTGCCATATCTGCATATTTAATTGCATTTTTATTCTGATCTATTGAATTATAGGCCTGTGCTAATCTTACACACAATACATCTAAGTATTTATATCCTTCACCATATTTTATTCCATTTTTAAAGTACACTATTGCTTCAGTAGTCAAATCTTTCTTTGTTTTGCCTTTAGGTGGCTTAAGTTCCATAATTGTAGCACCGATAGCATCATACAATTTAGGATCTTCCGGAGTATATTTTAATGCGGCTTTGAAGTTAACTACAGCTTTTTCTTTGTTATATAATTTATTGAGATATACCATGCCAGCAAGATAATATGCTTTCGCAGGTTTATAATACTTTGCCATTTCTGCATAATATTTTATCGATTTTTTCGAATCTGTATTTTTAACCGCTGTTGCTCTCTTATAAAGAAGTTTACCTTTTTCTTCAGCATCATTGACCTGATCAAGCCACTTATCAATTTCTCCATCTCTTCCAAGATATATCAAAACATCAACTATCTGATAGTTCACTTTCTGGAAATCAGATTTTATCTTAGTTACTTCAAGGAATTTAGCCAGAGCTTCTGCATATTTTTTATCTTTTTTTAACGCAATGCCTTCATTGAATAATGCAAGATGTTTCGATTTTGCATTTTGTTCACATTCCTGAATCTTCTTTTTTACCTGACTGGCTTCAGACCACAATTCAGTATAATCCGCATAAAGTTGATCATATTCATCTTTTGAAATGTCAGGTTTTGACATTTTATTTTTTACACTATTAAATTTATCAATCTTTATTTGATATTCTTTCTTTAGTGATTCACAATTGCCGGTATTACCATCTCCATACAATGGAGCGCTAATAAAGATCATTATCAAAATCGTTATAATAAGTTGTTTCTTCATTGAAATCCTTTCAAGTTACTTTTGTTATCGTTCATTTGTCTTACTTTGCTTACTCATCAAAAGTTCTATTGCAAGGCTAGCTTGCATGTTCGCAACTATAGAAACCCTAGCTGAACACAAACCTTCTTCTTCTGATGATTTACCATCTCCGCAGAAATAAAGGGAACCAATTTTCTTCACTTCCAATTCGTTTATTTTTCCGTACCCACCTATTCCATTCCCACTGATAATAGGTTTCTCCGGATATATAGTGCTCCATTCTTCGATCAACCATTGTTTCGATTCTGCTTTATCAAAAGCTTCAACGAGAATATCTACTTTGGAAAATACATGACAAATATCACATTTTCCCAATTTTTTGTCAACTACTTTTATTAAACATTGGGGATTAATTTGTAGAAGTTTTTCTTCTAAAGCCTTTACTTTCTTTTTACCAATATCATCACTAAAAAAATATTGTCTATTCAAATTAGAACTTTCAACGATATCATAATCAGCAATAATAAGATTTCCTATCCCTGCTCTGACCAAAGCTACGGCGGCATTGGAACCCAAACCACCACAACCTGCAATCCCAATAGTTGCATTTGAAAGAGCTTCTGTCATTCCAGGTACGTTCTTAGCGAAAATATTATTCATGGCATGCCTTATCTATACAGACAAATATACGAAGTATTGTTTTCAACTTTTACTTGGAAGTTCTTGTTAGCTTCAACAATAAAAGTTTCATTTGGTCCGAATTCTTTCCATTCGTCTTCGTCAGGAAGCTGAACTACCAATTTACCACTTACTACTGTCATAAATTCTTTTTTACTGGTACCGAACTCATAATCACCGGGAGCCATAACGCCTATAGTGGCAGGTCCTTCAGGTGTTTCATAAGCTATAGATTTAACTTTGCCATCAAAATATTCATTAGTATCGAACATTTAACCTCCGCTCATCAAATGGATAACCTTAACATCTGAATTATTGGGTACTATATAAGTTTTATACTGATCTCTTTTTATTAATTGACCATCAACTTTAATGACCAACATCGGAAAAGTATATTTCATTATCTTTAATATTTCTGAAATCGTTAAATTATTATGCCATTCAACAATATTTTCATTTACTTTAATTTGATCCATAATTTATTATTCGAAAGGCACGGTTTAACCGCACCTTTCAAATTTAATCCTTATTGATGTTTCTCTAATACTTCCATTACTTCAGGAAGGTCCATTCCAAGATCTTTCATGTGAGCTAAAGTAGGAATACCATTTTTTGTCCAACCTCTTCTCTTATAAACTGAGTCTAAAAGTTGTTCGTATTGGCCTTCTCTGTGCGTTCTTGTGATAGCCATTTTTTCTTCAATTGACTTACCTGCAGGATCAACTCCAATATCTTCTTTCATTTGTCTATCGTATTGTTCTTCAAGACTTTTGTATTCCACAGCAGTAACAGGACCTGCAGCTCTATAAGGTTGAGCATCATGCTTTCTTAGACCATATCCTCTACGAATATTGAAAGTTCTTTGGTAGTTATAAACTCTCTCTGATTGTCGGATCATTTCTGTTTTATCTATATTTCCACCAGTAACAGCATTATATATCGCTATATAATTCTCTACGTGTTCTGGAACCTTTCCCGGTTCATCCGTTTCCGAGTTACCAATTGGCTCTACATCATTCCAAGGAAGTTTACATAATCCCATTAGTCCGAACCAGGTTCTGAACATTGGGAAATAATGAAGTGCTTCTGCCTTATCATCAAAAGTAGGTATTTGCTTATTTACCATGTCCATAAAGATCAACCAAGCTTCATCGTGCTGAGGACCTTTATTTGTCATTGCATATCCACCCTGTTGAGCTAAAGATTCTTTAGAAACATACTGTGAGTATTCAAGTCCTTTATTCTCCATAGCGATATCTTGCATGAATTTAGGATCAGCACCAAAATTCTCTGCAAAATACTTTTTCATTCCTCTACTACCAAGACCTGCGATCTTTCCGAAACCTTCTCCTCTTGCCATTTGGTGAATTAATTCTAAAGCTGCATCATCATTACCAAAACTAAGATCAAGACCACCTGTATGCTCTAAAGTGATCAAACCCTTCTCGAAACATTCCATAACAAATGCTGTCATTGTTCCGAAAGAAATAGTATCAATTCCGTAAGTATCACAATAGAAATTTAACTCAATAACTGTTTCAGGATTGAAAATACCACAATTGGAACCAACACCTGCTGCAGTTTCATATTCAGGTCCGTCAACGATAACTTTATCACCTTTGTAAGGTCCTGTCTTCAATTCGAAATCATCTACACCTTTACAGCAATTCATTGTACATCCTATCCAACATCCATCATTCATACCTTGAGTAAAATATGAATTCCAAACTCTTGAATGTAAATTATCTGCATCTTTATGAGATCCGTATTGAAAATTGTGTGTTGGAAGAAGGTTATAATCGTTCATGATATTAACTAAGTGAGCAGTACCTTCTTGCTTCATTCTACATTGATCAGGATCAAGATCTTTCATCTCTTTAGCAAATTTAGCACCTTTTTCTTTGATTGCCGGCATATCTGCAACATGGTTTGGATCCGCAGTAACTCCAGTAGTTTTAACGACAACTGCTTTGATTTTCTTATCTCTAAGAACTGTACCAATACCACCTCTTCCTGCTTGTTTCAATCTTATATTTTTTCTTTTTATATCATACCAACTAAAATTTAATAGACCTATCATTGTGTTCTCTGCTGCCATACCTGCTGATATTACAGAAATATTTTTCATATCTCTCGGAGCTTCTGAATCAGAATACATTTCAGTAAGTTGCTCAGCTAAGATGTGACTATCCATTGCCTCCGCAGGAGCTTCTTCAATAGTAATCTTACCTTCTTTACCATCTATTACGATAACAACATCTTTTTTCGCTTTACCTTGAAGCTCCAACGAATCATATCCTGCAAACTTCAAGAAAGGACCAAAGTAACCACCAACATTACTATCAATAACGATGTCAGTCATTGGAGAAATTGCAACAACTATCGATTTTCCTGCACCTGCATATTGAGTAATTCCGGCAATAGGTCCAGGAGAGATTATTATCTCATTCTCAGGATCATTCCATTTTGTATCAGGCTTAGTTCCATCCCATAACATTTTAAGTCCGTATCCTTTTCCACCAATAAATTTATCTTTCATTGATTGTGGAACAACTTTTTCCTTGATAGTGTTATCATCAAGATTGATGTATAATGTTCTGTCTGCGTAACCTCTAGAAAGTTCTTTTACTTCAAAGTCGAACTCTTTAACTAGGTTATGCTTAGCTTTCATTTCTGCTACATTCATCATAACTCCTTATTATTTATATAGTTAATTAATAGTTGATTCAATTCTATAGTCCAGCAAAAAAAGATAAGAAACAAGTCTATGTGAGTCAAGAAAATAGTTAAATAAAAAATATAGAAAAAAACTAAATTTCTGCATTATTTTCCAAGTGTTTTTATTCAAATTTTATTTTGCTTGTTTTTTAATCTTTGATTTATTATATTTGAAGCCGTATTTGACGAGATAGGTGTAAATTATGAAATTAAAGACTGTAATTACATCCTTAACCATGCTGATAATGTTAGCTGGTTGTGTCTCTTCTGCTATTGGAACTAAAGATAGTGACAGTGGATTGAAAGAAAATATCAGTCTTGTTTCATTGAAGTTCTATACAGCGGACTCAAAGGGTGTTGAGAATAAGTATCGTGTTTATAACACAGAATTCAGAAAAGATGCTGTTGATTATATCTGGTACGAACTTCTCGTTGAAAATAGAACGATTAAAAATTCTACTCTGTTGTTAAAAGAACAGTGGTATGATGGTACAAGTTTATTGTTGCATTCACAACAAAAGACAATGAATCTCCCTGTTGGGAAAAAGCATCTTGAGTATTCGGCGGGTATTGTCAATGATTGGGGAAATGGAACTTATATCCTCAAATTGTATCAAGACAGCTTGAAACTAGTAGAGAAAGAGTTTAAAATTATTAATTAAAACATAGAAGGAGCCTAAAATGGCTAAGAAACAAGTTTATGGACAAAAAGCAGGAAGGGGTTTATGCGCTGTATGTGGTGAGCAAATCCAACATATTAAGATCATTAAACCTTTCATTGGTAGTAAAAAACATTTTAAATTTAATGATAATGTGGTCAAAGTTTGCAAATGTCCAAGCAAAACACTTGATTCCTATCTAAAGTAGAAAAAAAAGTGTCCGGACGGACACTTTTTTTTTAACCTAAAAATTTAAAACCTAAAAAACGGAGGAACATATGGAAACAACTTCGATCAAGAAAATCTGGCGTGAAGGTAAAGATCTAGTTAATTCTGATATCCTGATCTCCGGATGGGTCAGAACATCCCGAACATCTAAAACATTTGGTTTCATTGAATTAAACGATGGAACTTTCTTTAAAAATATACAGATCGTATTTGATGATAAATTAGATAATTTTAATGAACTTGCTAAGATATCAATTGGATCTTCCCTTATTATTAACGGAAAGCTTGTTGAATCTCCTGGTGACAAGCAACCATTTGAAATACATGCAACGAATATTGAAATTGCAGGTGTTTGTGAAGCTGATTTCCCACTTCAAAAGAAAAGACATACAAGAGAATATTTAAGAACTATCGCTCATTTGAGACCTAGAACTAACTTATTTTCTGCTGTGTTTAGAGTAAGAGGTTTAATCGCTTATGCTATTCATAAATATTTCACTGAAGGTGGATTTGTTTATGTTCATACTCCAATTATCACTTCTAGTGATGCTGAAGGTGCTGGTGAAATGTTCAGAGTTTCAACTTTGGATCCTGAGAGATTGCCTAAGACAGAAAAGGGCGGTATTGATTATTCTAAGGATTTCTTCGGAAAATCAACAAACCTTACTGTAAGTGGTCAACTTGCAGTTGAGAACTTTTCTGCTGCTTTGAGAAATGTATATACTTTCGGTCCTACTTTCAGAGCTGAAAAATCATATACTCAAACCCATGCATCTGAATTTTGGATGGTTGAACCTGAGATGGCATTTGCTGAACTTAGCGATGATATGGATGTTGCTGAAGATATGATGAAATTTATTATTTCTTATCTTTTAGAACATGCACCTGAAGAAATGGAATTTTTCAACCAATGGGTTGATAAAACTCTTATGGAGAGATTAATAAATGTAAGAGATTCTAAATTTGAAAGAATTACATATACCGAAGCTATCGAACATCTTGAAAAATCCGGTAAGAAATTTGAGTTTAAGCCAGAATGGGGTAAAGACCTTCAGACTGAACATGAAAGATATCTTACTGAAGAAGTTTTCAGTAAACCTATATTTGTAACTGATTATCCAAAAGATATCAAAGCTTTCTATATGAGAATGAACGATGATAACAAAACAGTAGCAGCTATGGATCTTCTTGTACCTGGCATTGGTGAAATCATCGGTGGAAGCCAGCGTGAGGAAAGACATGATCTTCTACTTAAGAGAATCAAAGAAATGGGTCTTGATAAAGAAGAATACTGGTGGTATCTTGATCTTAGAAGATTCGGAACTAACAAACACTGTGGTTTCGGTCTTGGATTTGAAAGAACTGTTATGTACATGACTGGTGTCGAAAACATCAGAGACGTAATCCCTTTCCCAAGAACACCAAAAAACGCAGAATTTTAGTAAGGAACGCAGGAATGCGTTCCCTCTTTAGCGAATAAAAAAATGTCATTATCGGACTTGATCCGGTAATCCATAAAAGAGTGGATCCCCGGTTCTGGATTCCAGCCCGAGGATGACAAGATAGGACGAAACAAAACAAGGAAAAACAATCATGCTTAAAAAAATCAATCACATCGGTATTGCAGTTAATAATCTTAAAGAAGCTGCTGAAAAATATGTTGGCATTACTGGTATCACTGACTACAAAACAGAGTATGTTGAAGGTCAGGACGTTGATGTTGCAATGTTTAAAGTTGGTGAGAGTCAAATAGAATTACTTCAGGGCAGATCAGAAAAATCACCTATATTCAAATATTTAGAAAAGAATAGAGAGGGTCTTCACCATGTTGCATACGAGGTTGAAGATGTTGAGAAAACTTTAGCCGATCTAAAAGAAAAAGGTTATAGACTTATTGACGAAACTCCAAGAGTTGGAGCCGGTGGACATAAGATAGCTTTTATCCATCCAAAATCTACTGGTGGTGTATTGACCGAATTAATCCAAGTATAATTTTTGTATCGTATTTGTACGGGAAGGCTCCAACGCCTTCCCACTGCGTTATATATAACTCAAATGGCTTTTTACGTGCCTTTTTTTTATTAATTTTCATTGCACTAAGCACGATCTTGAGTTAAATTAATATTTCAGCAATAATATTTTATTCAATTTGGAGTTTTTCATGGTAGAACTTTTACAAAAAGCGGACATATTTAAGGGTTGTAAAGTAAATTTATTGAAGCAGATCAGTGCTTTTACCAGCGTTGAAGCTATTGTTCCTGGACAAATATTATTAAAAGAAGATGAAGAAAATGATTATGATCTTTTTATTGTTGTCTCTGGAAGAGTTCAGATTTATGTTTCGTCTAAATTTTTTGCTGATGATAAAGAAGAGAATAAGACTATTTATACTATCAATCCTGGTGATAACTTTGGGGAGATGTCTTGTATTATCAAAAGGAGAAGAAGTGCTTCTGCAAAAGCTATTACTGAAGGTGAGATCTTAAGAATTGATGGTAATAAGCTTACTACTTTATTTGAAAATAATAACGAAGCCGGTTACAATATCTTAAAGAAATTATATGCTTCACTTTATGAAAGAATTCAAAATTCTAATTTTATGTTACGAAATTATTTGATATAGTGATTTGTTACTGTTAAATTTAAAAGACCTAAAATTGGGTCTTTTTTTATTTATCCTTCACATTTACTTCAAATTTGACACTATCCGAAATCCCATTACTGTCAACGACCTTCAAGATATGATCGCCGCTATCCAGAGTTACGATCAAATAATGCTCATCTATCGTAGAACCGTAATATATTTCATCAATATACCAATAAATCTTAGAATCTTTCCTTGAATGAGCTACATCCAACTTAACTTTTTGAAGCTCTCCATTATACTCTCTTGGAATAAATATTTTCAAATTATTAATCGGATAGACTATTGAAATATCTGCTGAATTGGTAAGAGAGCTGCATGTTTTTCTATGTGGTGGAATAATATCAATTGGTTTACCATTTAATCTGAGATACCTAGAAACTAACGGTGGATACCTGAGAATCGAAGTCTCTTTATGTCCTTCCTCCCAGCAGAGAGAACATACTTGCTCCTTTTCGTCTGCTGAAATAAATATTTTATCATGATAAGGACATTTTCTTAATGGTTTACTATTTGTTGGCATAAACACACTTTTTATTTCTGGGCAATCTTTAGAAGCTAAATATCCTGTAACTTTACAAATATCTACTGTTTTCAAGCCGCCAATAGGGGCATAGAACTTGAGCTCTTCATCTGATTTTAACAAATTAAAAATATCGAAAAGAACGGGACCTGCACTTTTTGCTCCACCAAGCATTGTATTTCCTTCACCTGAGAAATTACCGACCCAAACACCAATAGTCCATCTGGGATTTACTCCTATAGCCCAAGCATCCTTATGACCGTAACTTGTACCTGTTTTCCAAGCAATAGACTGAGAATCTTCGAATAGATTCCAGAAAAATTCTACTCCAGGTCTTGTTACATTTTCCAGCATTTTCAGGGTTATATAAGAAGCACCTTCTGAAATTAACTGCTGAGTTTCTGCAACTTTCTTTTCATTTTCCACCAACGTCAATTTACCGAATTTACCATAATTCCCCAGTCCTCTGAACAAAGATACCATATCAAATAAAGTTACTTCTGCACCACCAATGATAAGTGGTAATCCATAATCATAAGATTGTCTAAATAATGTTGATACACCTGATGCTTTCAGGAATTGATAGAAATTCAGTAACCCGTACTTTTTTAGTAGAATTACAGCTGGAATATTCAATGATCTGGCAAGGGCATCTTTTGCTTTTACCAGTCCGGAAAATTTATCATTCGCATTCTTTGGAGTGAAAGTTGAAATGTTGACAGGGACATCCGCGAGTAAGGATTCTTCAGAGATCAATCCTTCGTCAAGACATTTTGCATATAGAAAGGGTTTAAGTATAGATCCTGATGATCTTGGTGCATGTATACCATCTACTTTGCCATTATTTGGATCATCCCAAAAATCCTGAGAACCCATGTAAGCTCTGACCTTTCCAGTCTCTGTTTCTGCAACCAATACTGCAATATTGTTTATGCCAAAGCCCTGAAGATACTGAGAATGTCGTTTAACGATCTGCTCAACATCCTTTTGAATGTCGATATTCACAGTTGAATGTACAACTTGCTCTTCAGTATTATTTTTTAAATATCTTGTTAGATGCGGAGCTTCCTTCGGAAAGATGACAGGTAAAATATTAACCTTTTCGGCAAGGGATAATCTTAGAGTTTCATCCGTAATAGTACCTACATTATTCATTTTTTGTAACAGTCTATCTCTTTTCTCAACGAGCTTTCCATGCTTTATTCCCGGTGACATTTGCCCAGGTGAGTTTGGCAAAACTGCCAGCAAAGCTGCTTCACTCCAGCTGAGTTGATCTGCAGATTTGTCGAAATATTTTAATGACGCTGTTTGATAACCGATGATATTTCTACCATAAGGTGCAAATTGTAGATATTTTTTTAGGATCTCTTCTTTACTGAGTAAAAATTCAAGCTTTATACTTTGAAATGTTTCGAATATTTTATTAAAGAAGGTTCTTCTTTTGGGTGAGAGTAATCGTGCCAGCTGCATCGTTATCGTACTTCCACCACTGACAACATTCCCATTCTTTATATTAAGATACATTGCTCTGGTGATTGCTAAGGGATCAATTCCTGGGTGATAATAAAACCATTTATCCTCAAATGCCAGAACACATTCTTTCAGCTTTTCAGGTATGGCCTGATCTTCAGATGAATAAAGCCATTGCTCATCTCTGTTTAGGAATATTCTTAGAATATCTCCATTGGAATCAAGAATAACTTTACTGTAAATATCATTCTCTACATCTATGTTTATTGGAGTAAAAACTACCATCAGAATGAATAGGAGTATTGTTCCTGAAAGGAAAATGAGGATATTTTTTTTATTTATGTATTTTGTCTTCACTTCTTCCTGTAAATAATTTTTTCGTTTTATTACGTTTTGGGGACGAATGGGAATCGTCCCCTACGGTTTTCAGGGCGTAATAAATTACGCCCCTACTTGCCACTGACAACTGTAAACTGACCACTACTTCTCCACTTCCACTTCAAATCCTGGTTCTATGATATAATATTCTCTGCTGTACATTGACTCTGCAATTGTTGGAGACATATAGAATTTACCTGTTGAAACACATCTCAGGTCTATCTCGAATTCTATCTCTTTCACATTTTTATCCAGATCAAAGAACCACATAGCTCTGTCATCTCTGATATCAACATACTTAATGCTTTGTTTTCTATTGTAATTATAAGAGCTGTTATATCCGTAATTCCTAACACTGTTTGCGGAACTATAGGCGTTCGCATTATCCAATCTCTTATTCTCTATCTCCCAACCTGAAGGAATTATCTGCATCAAAGCCATGTTCTTCAATTCCGCTTGAGTTCTTTTCTTAACTTTGATTCTCATTTTAAAGACCTGCCCCTGCTTAAGAGGTTTTACCAATTTATTAGACCCATTGAAAAGTTTATTCAAAAGTTTGCTCTTTGAAGTAGTATTCTTTATCTGGTTACCATTGTCATCGTACCAAGTTCTTTCTATGATAAGACCTTTACCTTCTCTAACTTCAGTTGGATTTTGAGGAATCCCATCCCAGTTCATGGTTACATAGACAGATTCAAGATCTGAATCAGCTCCCATTGAGACTATAATATTATCGCTGAAATTCTTGATCTCTTTCGTTATACTCATTTTATCAGAGCTGAATTTGATATCTTTTATAGCAATAGAATATTTTCCTTCACTTGAGAAATAACTCTTATATTTTTCCATGTATTTTCCAACTGATAACATAGCAAAGGCTGATGTTTGAGTCGACATCCATTCATCTGAATTTAATCTATCTACAATAGAATTATAAAGATCGGTAGCCTGTCCTTCCTTGTCCATAAGTGTTAAGCAATTCAGTATAATACCTTTATCTCTGAGTTCTGACCCGAAAGTCCCTGACATCTCTGAATATTCTTTTACCAAGATACCTGTCGTTGAAACAATATTCTGAGCAATATCCGTTAACCCTGCATAATGATAGCAGGCAGCTAATATCCATCTCTCAGTATCATCCATGTAAGATAAGTTCATCTCTTTGATGATATTCATCTGTCCAATTTCAGGTTCTTCGATCATTGCAAGAACATAAAGCCTGTAAAGCTGAGTTCTTAGAGATCTATACTTGCTTCTCTTATCATTGTCACTATTCAAGTCACTATTCCAACCCACCCAATTGCTGATCTTCTCAACTCTGGCTTTTAAAGCTTGAGAATGCATGTTACGTTTCCAATTTTTCCAGAGATCAACAGGAACAAAATATCCCTTCCTCTTTGCTTCCCAGAGAAAATGCCCTGCAAATATGTCCGACCATGCACTATAGGAATCTCTCTCATTCATCCAATAGCTGAGCGATCCGTTATCAAATTGAAAACCTCTTAACCTGTTTATCGTGCTATTTATATTATCATCAATAGTTTCGTTAAACCTTGAATGTTCTTTCAATAGATCTTTAACTGACAGTTGAGCAAATCCTTTTGATGTTGTCTGTTCTAAGCAACCGTATGGATAACCAATTAGAAAATTTATTCTTCTGTAAACATTGGGTATTTTAGCTTTTGAAACAGTGATCGATACATTTTCAGTTCCTTGGAGAACATCTTTTGGAAGTTCAAATTTTACTTCACTTCCTTTCGAACATTTCTCTGTGAAAGATCTAAAGACTCTTGGAGATAATGGTTTAACTGCAATTTCAGTATTACTTTCAGTTTTGAATTTTCCTGCCGTTGCAGTGATCTTTATCTTTGCTTTACCAATTTGGTCTTTTGCTGTTAATCTGAATTGTATATTCTTCGTTTCCTTTCCATTGAAGATTACTTCTTTAGTAAGAATCTCAGAAGTTAATGGACCTTCTAATTTTAAGGTTACTTTTACATTTTTTATACTTTCTTCCATACTGAAAATTGTCACAGGAAGGTCAAACTCATCATGTGGAGATAAACTTCTTGGAATTGATGGTAAGACCATAAGTTCTGATCTTACAGGTACTGAAACTTCATCACTACCAAATTTTTCCTTATCAGCAGAAATTGCCATTATTCTGACCGCACCGATATATTCAGACATATTTAATTCGACTTCTGCATAACCATTTTTATCCGTTTTCATCGGACCTTTGAACATTGAAACAGGTATGAATCTATTCGCTTTCACATTTGAAAGCATCTTCTTTCTCGCTGACATCATGTCCATACCACCACCAACTGAGAAAGTATTTAGAACATCACCTTTGTTCGAATTTATTACATAATCATAGTTGTCGAAAAAGCTGACTCCTAATCTTAGTTTATTATAGAAGAACTTCCATGGATCCGGCGTGGAGAAATCGGTTATACTCAAGAGTCCTTCATCTACAACAGCTAAAGTAAACTGAGTTTGTTTTTTATCTTTTGTCTGAAGTTTTACCTTGAATTTCTCGTTAGGTTTGATCACTTCAGGAACATCCAGCTCTATTTCGCTGTGACTATTTTTATCTTCAACATTCAATGATATCGTTCCATAAGATCTTATTGGACGATCATTTTTTCTCTGAGAATTTGGTTGTATCACTGAAATTGAACAATATATGTTAGGCAACATATTAGCTGTGATAGGTATCTTTAAAGTTGTTTCATTGCCAGCTGACTCAACTCCGTAGAAATCAAGATTCTTAGCTCCCTTATCAATAGAAACTATTACTCTACTTTCAGGTGAAGTTGGAAACTTTACTACTGCTGTTTCACCGGGTTTGTAAGTTTTCTGGTTTGTTGTCAAAGCAAGAAGCCCTGCATCATTAATATCCTTAGTTGAATTTCCCCAATAAGATGAATTTATAAAATAAGATGCTGAATGCAGTTTATCCATACTTTGAATAACTTCGATCAAATATTTTCCACTCTCTTTAGGATTAAATTTGATCTTATATGGTTCTTTTCCAGAGATAAATTTTTCTTCAACTACAAGGTCAGTTTCGTAATCATTTCTAAAATTTAGTTTATTCCGTCTTCTGTTATAATCCCACCACCAGTATCTATTGTTGTAATAAATTTTCACGGTCATTTGCTGTCCTACTACTGGAGATCCATTGGAGCTCAATAGAATGGTGTTTATCATCTCTGTGTCACCGGTCTTGATATAACTTCTTTCAGGTCGTTCAATTCCAACGTAGCTTTTATATGGATCATAGGATATCTGCTTTGAATCCTTATTAGGTCTACCACCTTTTTCTAATACTTCAGCTTTTAGCTCTAAACTTAAAGCGGATGGTATGTCCTTTAAATTTGGGATTCTAAGGATAGCTTTCTTTTTACCATTATTATCCAATTCAGAATTGATCAAATTTTTGAATGATGAACTAAAATTTTTAAGGTCATTTGAAAAAGTATAGTTTGAATATTTCTTAAAAGTTTTTGAAACACTATTGAACCTATACGTAACTTTAGCTTTCAAATTCGATGCAGGACTTCCGAATAGGTATATTGAAGATAGATCGACTTTTATCTCTGTATCCGAGTAAGTGATTTTTTCTTTATCAGTTTTTATTTCGACCTTTAA
>JAQICF010000169.1 GCA_027858795.1 Candidatus Delongbacteria bacterium
AACCGATGGAGTTCAAAAATATTCTGATCTAAAAATTTTGACAAGTACCAAAGTTGAAATAATATCGTTTGAAGAAGTTAGTAGTTGGCATTTTAAGGAATAGGTATAAAACTTCTATATAACGCACCTAATTAAATATTTCTAAAAAGCTCCTTCGGGAGCATTTTTTTTGACATTTTTTACCAAAGAGTCATTATCACAACAATTAAGCATTGAATTTGGGAAAGGATGTAGCGGAAAGCAACTTCGACATTGTCTCCGCACTGCAGAGACAATTAACTTGGACTTATAATTACCTGAAATCAAGGTTCTGGAACAAAAACTACATCAGTCTATTAAGCTGGCCAAAAATAGATTGGAAGAAAAACAAGGTAAGGGTGAAATATTCTAACTGACCACTGACCACTAATTTCTGTCTTAATATCTCCTAATTTTCTTTTTGCTATTATTTATTAAAACTTTTAAATTCGCATTTAGAATTAACAATAATGAAATTATAGGATATAGGAGAACCAAATGAAAACTATTTTGTACGACGAGCATGTAAAACTTGGTGGGAAAGTCGTTGATTTTGCAGGATGGGAGATGCCGTTATGGTACGGAAAGGGTCAAAGTGCTGAGCATCACGCAACTAGGAATAATGTTGGATTATTCGATATTTGTCATATGGGGGAGTTCGATATAATAGGAGCAGGAAGTGAAGATATGATGTCAGGTCTATTGACTAATAATATCAAAGGCATGTCTGATGGTCAGGCCATGTATAATTTTATGTTGAATCCCAAAGGTGGAGTTATAGACGATTGTATTATCTATAAATTTAATACTGAAAAGTGGATGCTTGTTGTAAATGCAGGTAATATAGACGAAGATTTCGAATGGTTGAAATCACATACTTCTGACGGTGTAACTGTTACTAATAACAGTGATACTACTTTTAAGTTAGATCTACAGGGTCCAAATGCTCCGAAGATAATTAAAGAACTAGGTGGAGAAGAAGCAGTAGCTAAATTTGGTTTTTTTAAATTCAAAGATAATGTTGAACTTGCAGGAATGCCGGTATTGTTATCGAGAACCGGTTATACAGGGGAGATCGGTTTTGAGATCTATGGTGATAATAAATATGCAGTTGAACTTTGGAATAAACTTTTAGAAGTTGGTGAAAAATTCGGTATTGAGCCTTGTGGTCTGGGTGCTAGAGATTCTTTAAGAACTGAAGCAGGTTTACCATTACATGGGCATGAGATCCATCCTGATATACCTGCTATTGGTACTCCATGGGGATTTGTTTTCGAATGGGAGCATGATTTCATAGGTAAAGATGTTCTTGTAGCAGAAAAAAAATCAGGAATTAAATATTTCATATACCCATTCATAATGGATGGAAGAAGTAAAGCTATGCCGGGATGGAATGTGCTTAAAGATGATGAAGTGATTGGAACTGTGATGTCAGGTGTTATTTCTCCAACATTAGAGAATAAACCAATTGGTTTCTTGAGATCTAAAGTAGAATTAGTTGAAGAGACTGAATTGACTTTCAATGAAGAAGGTAAGAAAAGAATTCTTGAAGGAAAAATCGTAACTTCTCCATTTGTTAAACCAACATCCAGAAAGAAAATGAAGAATTTTTTATAAAATTAGAAAGTTAAAGTATAAAAAGGGTGGAAATTTTTCCACCTTTTTTATTTATTTATTATCTTGTGAATTATCATTATTTATTATAAATTAATTCTCTATTAATATACCTTTATTTGCAAAGGAGAAATCAGGTTTGAGGCAAATACTATTAACATCCATATTAATGCTTTTTATATTTTCAGTAATCGGGGTAGAAAAAGATTCTTTAGAAAATCTTTTATCTATTGCCAAGGAAAGCGGAGATATAAATCTAGAAGCTAATATCCATTTTGAGAAGGGAAATGTTTTATTTGATTCCGGTAAATATTTTGAATCAATTGCTGAATATAAAGCCTCACTTAAGATATATGAAGAATTGATCGATAAGCCTATGATCATTAAATTAACTCGTGATGTAGGAAAGTCATACTACCAACTTTCAAATTTTAATACAGCATTGATATTTTTTTATAAATCTTTAAGATATGCGGACAATATTAGTGACGAATTTAGCAGAGCTGAAGCTTTGAATGATATAGGATTGGTCTTTGATGAAACCAAAGATTACGATAAGGCCTTAGAGTATCTGAATCAAGCTTTAGATATATATCGTTCGCTTCTTAATATGCAGGATATTGCAAAAGTACTTAATAATATAGCAATAGTATATACTCATCAAGGTAAACGTGATGAGGCATTGAAAAGCCTAAAAAAAGTTCTAGGTATTTATGAAAATGAAAATCTTGAATTGTATCAAGCAATTATAATGAACAACATGTCAGATATCTACATTGATCAAAAAAGAGAAAAGGAAGCTATATCATATCTAAAAAAAGCAGAATCAATATTCAAAAAAATGAATGACAACTATGGACTTGCTTTAGTAAATCATAATTATGGTAGAGCATATTCAGATTTACAAAACCATGCTTTAGCAAAAAAATACATACTCCGTAGTAAGAAAACATTTGAAGAAATGGGTGTACAGGTGATGGTTCGAAATAACCTCATGAATTTAGTAAAAATAGATTCAGCCACGAGAAATTTTAAAAGCGCTTTTGGATATCTTCAGAAATATAACGAATTGAATAATGTAATACTCAATTCTGATAAAGAGCAAAAAATATCTGAGCTAGAAAAAAAGTATCAATTAGAAGAGAAAGAAAAGCAGTTGTTTTCTCAAATCAGAGACAATAAACTAGCACAATATAACTTAGAGAAACAGAAGAACATTAATTATTTCTTCTTAGTTATATCACTTTTATCAGTCTTAGTAATATTTTTTATTTATAGATCCAATAAGCATAAATCAGCAAAGCAGGAATTGTTAAAAAAATATTCTTCTGAGATAGAAACTCTTAATAAAAAACTTAATCATGAAATTAAGGTTACTACTGACAAACTAAATGAATCTAATGCAAAATTAGTTAATTCAGAGAAGGATGCTGCAAGGTTAGATAAAATGGTGTCACTTGGAACTCTTTTAGCGGGTATAACTCACGAAATAAAAAATCCAGGTCAGGTAATACAATTATCTCTTGATAATATGAGATTGAGCTTAAATGATCTTGCATTGTTCATCTATGATCTAATAAAATTAAAAAGCTCTGACAAAAAAAATGCTTTAGAGACTAAAAAATTGGTCAAAAAGCATGAACTGAATAAAATATTCAACGATCTAAAGAGTTTGGTTGTCAGTAATAAAAAGTCAATTGATATGATAGATCAGATTGTTACTAGTACGGCTAAAATGAGTTATGTCAGCAGAGAATACACTTCGAATTCTTTTAACGATATAATAAAGGATGTACTTGTTTTGGTGAAAAATAATATTAAATACAATGCAATGATCGATTTGAACCTTCATCCTAAATTACCTTTGTATAAATGCAATTTTCAAGAAATAGCTCAAATTCTGTTCAACGTATTATCAAACGCAAAAGATGCAATTTCTGAGAAAGGACTTCATTCAGATGAAGGAATAATAAATATTGCAACTAAGTATGAGGACAAAAATATTGTTCTTGAGATCAGAGATAATGGATGTGGAATGGAAGAATCTCAATTAGAACAGGCATTTAATTCGTTTTATACTACTAAAGAAATGGGAAAGGGACTTGGCCTTGGATTAAGTATTGTAAAAAGTATTGTGGATGATTATAAAGGTAAAATTACGATTAAATCCAAAGTGAATGAGGGAACAGAGATTCGGATATTATTCCCAACTAAAGAAGATGTTGTTTTTGAAAGAGACAATGATACTTTTAATTCCGTAGAATTTTTACAAGTTAATAACGATACAGAAGAAAAAGAAATTCAAAATGAAGAAGAGAAGTTTACTATCGATCGAAATAGTGAATCAGAGTATATTGAAATAAAGGAATATTCTGATAATGATCTTTTCAAAGATGATGATATTTACTTAAATACGAATAAAGAGGAAAAAGATGCTTAAAGACTTAAAATTTCCAGAGACTTTTTTTAGTTCAAATAGAAAGCAGTTGTTAAGAAAAATCGATGACAATTCAGTTGTTTTCGTTATGTCATCAGTAAACAAGATCAAGAATGCTGATACTTTTTTCAAATTCAAGCAAGATAGTAATTTTTTCTACCTAACAGGTCTTGAACTTAACAGAGCTGTCCTTGTCATGACAAAAATCAATGGTAAAACAAGTGATAAGATATATAGAAATATACTTGATGAAAGATTAGAAAAGTGGATAGGAAAGAATACATCCGATAAAGAGATCACTAAAGTGTCAGGAATTAAAAGTATTGATAGTATTAAAGAACTGGGTGATCTATACGATAGGTTATTTAATAACGAAGGAATCGAAAAAGTATATATGTACAATGAAAGCACATCTGATGAGATAATACCTTCATATACTCAAGTCTTTGCTTCAAATTTAAGACGAAGATATAATTTTATTAAGATCACTGCAATAAACAAAATGTTAGACGAAATGAGAAGTGTTAAACATCCTTGTGAAATTAAAATGATGAGAAGAGCTATTCAGATCACGGAAGTAGGAATAAGGGATCTATTTTCACAAACAAGAACTGGTATCACTGAAAATGAATGTGAAGCTATTTTGCTATATAATTACCTAAAAGAAGGATCAAAACAGCCTGCTTTTCAAACTATTGCTGTATCAGGAAAGGATGCTACAATACTACACTACGAAGAGAATGATAAAAAAACTCAGAAGAATGATTTTATCCTAATTGATACCGGAGCAGAGTATAAAAACTATGCTGCAGACATATCAAGAACATTTCCAGTGAAGGGAAAATTCAGTGAAATGCAGAAAAAGTACTATGATGTTGTCCTTACTGCTCTAAAGGAAGTAACTAAAGCAGTAAAACCTGGTGTAACATTAACTGACCTACAAGAGATCTCAAAGAAAACACTTTTCAAAGGATTAAAAAAACTTAAACTGATAAAAAGCATTGAAGAGATATCAAAATATTATTATCATGGTGTCAGTCATCATCTAGGTTTGGATACTCATGATGTTGGTGATAGAAATAAACCACTGAAGAAGAATATGGTGATCACGGTTGAACCGGGAATATATATAGCTGAAAAAGGAATTGGAATTAGATTGGAAAATGATATTCTTGTAACAGAAAATGGACATGAGAACTTGTCAAAATCTATTCCAGTTGAGATCAACGATCTAGAACAACAGATGAAGGGAAAGTAATGTATTCAAAAACTTATATGGAACACTTTGCAGCTCCTAAAAATATTGGTGTTATAGAGACTCCTGATGCAACTTGTTCAGTAAAAAATGAAGAAGGTGGGTGTTTTGATAATGTTCAAGCTTACGCTAAAATTGAAAACGATATTATTATAGATTTTAAGTATAAATTGAAAGCATGTAGTGGAACAATTACTGCTTTTTCACTTATAAGTACATTGTTGATAGGGAAAACTATTCAGGAAGCAAAGAGTATAACCATAGAGCAAATGGACGAGCTCTTAGGTGGAGTTCCAGAGAAAAAGGCTCATAGTCTTAGGCTGGCCATAGAAGCTAGGGATAAAATAATCAATTAAAATACTCGGAGAAAAAAAATGAAGATCGAAAAAGAAATGTCAATTACTGAAATACTAAAAGAATACCCACAAACTCATGGAGTATTTGTTAAGTATAACTTGGGATGTATAGGCTGCATTGCAGCAAGTTTTGAAAGTTTAGAGGATGGATTAGTGGCTCATGGTATTAAAGTTGACGAATTTTTAAAAGAAATAAACGAAGCGATATAATTACCACAAATCAAAATAATCAGATATGGTTATTAGCTTTATGTTCTTGGATCTTATAAACTATAGATGGAAAAAAGATCCAAGAGTATAACTGTAATTTTTTTTTAGCAAAATATAAATATCATTTTCTTATGTGGAATTACTTGAATGAAACAAAGGGAAAAACATGGCTTGGTTCAATAAATCTAAAGATAAAAAAGAAAGTAAGAGTTCGGATATTTGGATAAAATGTCCTAAATGTGAGAATCATATTTTTAAAGAAGATTGGCACAATAATTTAAATGTTTGCACAAAATGTAATTATCACTCTAAGATTTCAGCATATGAAAGAATTGGATTGATCCTAGATTCAGGTACATTCGAAGAAATAAATATTTCTATATATCCTGCAGATCCACTTAAATTTGTTGATGCTAAAGAGAGCTATAAGGATAAGGTAGTTAAAACTCGCAAAAAAACAGGACTAAATGAAGCTATCGTAACTGGTACTGGACAGATCAATGGTATCAAAGTTGTTATTGCGGTAATGGATTTTAGGTTCATGGGTGGGAGTTTAGGTTCCGGAACGGGAGAGAAGATCTTGTTAGCTTCAAATCATTCTTACGACAAAAAAATACCTTTTATTATTTTTTCAGCTTCAGGTGGTGCAAGAATGCATGAAGGTATTTTATCTTTGATGCAAATGGCAAAGACCTGTGCAGGTATTGCAAGGCTGGATGAACGGAAAGTTCCATTTATATCAGTGCTTACCGATCCGACAACTGGCGGTGTTTCTGCTTCATATGCTACAGTTGGTGATCTGAATATTGCAGAACCGGGTGCTTTGATTGGTTTTGCAGGTAGAAGAGTTATTGAAAATACAATAAAACAGAAATTACCAGATGATTTTCAAACCTCTGAGTATTTATTAGAACATGGATTTATTGATCTTATAGCAAATAGATCTGAAATGAAAAGTAAATTATACCAAGTATTATCATTCTATAACAGATAGGGTATGCCTATTACCACCGGAAGTACTATAAGGGGGAGATCATGAAACAAAAAGAAACCTCAGTATCTGAAATGGAAGAGATGCTGGAAAAATTAAAAGCAATGACCGATGCAAAAGATAGTGATTTTGCTGATCAAATAGCAAAGATGGAAAAGCTGATAGAAGTAAAAAAAACAGATATTTATTCGAATTTGACTCCATGGGAAACTGTGCAGATAGCAAGACATCAAAAAAGACCGGTCTTAAATGATTATATCAAATTACTTTTTACTGATTTCATAGAATTACACGGAGATAGAAGATTTTCTGATGATCGTGGATTGATAGGTGGTTTTGCTAGGATAGATGGACATCCAATTATGTTGATCGGACATAATAAAGGAAAAAATGTTGATGAAAATGTAGAAAGAAATTTTGGTATGGCAAAACCTGATGGCTACAGAAAGGCTTTAAGGTTGATGAAAATGGCTGAGAAATTTAATGTTCCTATTGTTACTTTTATTGATACACCGGGTGCATATCCTGGATTAGAAGCTGAAGAAAGAGGCCAAGCTGAAGCTATTGCCCGTAATCTAGTGGAAATGGCTCAGATAAAAGTCCCTATCATATGTGTTGTTACTGGTGAAGGTGGTAGTGGAGGTGCTTTAGGCATAGGTGTTGGAGATTCAATCCTTATGTTGTCGAACTCTGTATATTCCGTAATATCTCCCGAAGGATGTGCATCAATAATATGGAGAGACAGTGCTATGACCCAGAAAGCTGCAGAAGCTTTAAAAATAACCGCTAGTTCACTTAAAGAGTTGAATGTTATTGATGAGATCATCGAAGAACCATTAGGTGGTGCTCATAATGATTATGAAAGTACAGTAAATTCATTAAAAAAAGTAGTACTGAAGCATCTGAAAAAATATAAAGGTAACTCAGAATCTAAATTGATAAAGAAACGATTTGAAAAATATTCAAACATTGGTGTTTTTAATAAATAGGGTGATAGTTTTTAATAAACATGTATTTTTAATTGATAGGATGGTGAAATATGAGTAAAAAGAAAATAATAACAAACAAAGAAGAAATTCTACATAATATACCATTGAGAATAACGGATACTACTCTTAGAGATGCTCATCAATCATTATGGGCAACTAGAATGAGAACAAAAGATATGCTTGATATAATCGAATTAATAGATAATGTTGGTTATTATTCATTGGAAATGTGGGGTGGAGCGACATTTGATGTTTGTCTTCGTTTTTTAAGAGAAAACCCATGGGAAAGGCTTAGAGAGATAAAAAAACATACCAAGAAAACACCGTTACAAATGTTGCTTAGAGGACAGAATATAGTTGGATATAAAAACTATGCTGACGATGTTGTAGATAAATTCGTTGAACTAGCTTGTACTAACGGAATTGATATATTCCGTATCTTCGATGCTTTAAATGATGCAAGAAATTTAGAAACTGCAATAAAATCAGTGAAAAAATATGGTGGTCATGCTCAAGGTACTTTAGCTTATACTATTTCGCCAGTACATACCATAGAAAAATATGTAAAAGATGCAAAAGATCAAGCTGATCTAGGTATTGATTCAATATGTGTTAAAGATATGGCAGGTATTTTAACTCCTTTAACTGCAGAAAAATTAGTTACAGCTTTAGTAAAAGAAATTGGAATCCCTGTTCAACTTCATTGCCACGGAACCAGTGGAATGGCTATTCCTTCTTATGTTGAAGGAGTAAGAGCAGGTGCAGGTGCGATTGATTGTGCAATATCTTCGATGGCAGGAGTGAATTCACAACCACCTGTAGAAACTTTAGCTGCTATATTCAATGAGACCAGCTATTCGGCTAATTTGAATTTCGATGCTTTAGAAAAAGTAGCAAAGTATTTTACAGATCTGAAGCCAAAAAGAACTATGAGAAATGCTCAGGCAGTTGAACATGTAGATCCAGGAATTCTAATTCATCAAATACCGGGCGGTATGATCTCAAATTTTAAATCTCAGTTAGAAATGCAAAATTCATTGGATAAATTACCAATAGTTCTAGATGAAGTTATAAAAGTAAGAGCAGATCTTGGATATTGCCCGCTTGTAACACCAACAAGTCAGATCGTTGGAACCCAAGCTGTAATGAATGTTTTATCGGGTGAAAGATATAAAATAGTCCCAAATGAAGTTCAAGAGTATGTAAGAGGAAAGTATGGAAGATCACCCGTACCAATTAAAAAGAAGTTCATAAAACTGATACTAGGAAATGAGAAACCTATTGATCACAGACCTGCAGATGATATTGAACCAATGTTGCCGACTGCAGCAGAAGGGATAGATCCTAAATTGATCAAAAATGAAGAAGATATCATCTCATATTGCATTTTCCCTGAACCTGCGATGGCATATTTTAAATGGCGTGCTCAGCCTGAAGATAAAAGAGACCCTATTCCAGCTGACATTGAATTAGAAGAAGCTGAAAATGCTGCTGTTCCCAAACCTTCTGAAATTAAAGTCACAAAAAAGGTTGAACCGACAAAGCCCAAAGCAAAACCAGAGCAACTAATTCATAAAGATGATTATAAAGGATTAAGTTCAATTATAAGTGCCGCTGCAGGTATGAATATTGATGGTCTTTCAATCTCAAAAGGTGATTTTTCAGTATCAATTGGATCAGATGGTAATGTTATTCCTCAAGCTTTGAAAAAAATAGAACAAAGTCAGGCAGTAGAAGAAAAGGTTGTTGCTGAAGAAGAAATTATTGAAGAGAAAATTGTTGAAACTTCTGAGCATAAAAATACTATCAATTCACCATTAGTAGGAACATTTTATATTACTGAGGGGCCTGATCAGCCTGCATTAGTAAAAGTCGGAGATAAAATCTTAGCTGGACATAAGATATGTATCGTTGAAGCAATGAAATTATTTAATGGTATAGAAGCACCTTTTGATTGTGAGATCACAGCTATTCTTTGTGAGAATGGAGAAAGTGTTGTAAAAGATCAGCCACTGATAGCTTATAAATAGGGTTTTAAAAAGCTCGATTCCCTGTTGCTATGATCTGAATTTCCTTTTCAGGAGAAGTAGCAATATCAAACCTTATTGCAGTACCTAAAAGATCATACAATAAACCAACACCGTAACCCTGCTTGATTTTATTGAACTTAAGATCAGAAAACGGATCAAAAACGTCACCGAAAGAATAATAGATTGACCCTGCAATTTTTTGATATATCCTGAAGTCATATTCACTCTGGAACAACATCATATTGTGATCAGTGAATCTTTTATCTGGATATCCTCTTAAATTATAAGTCCCTCCAAGTGTAGATAATTTTGTAAATGGAACATTGTCATAGCTGAATCTTGTGAGGAACTGAAGATTTATAGAACTTTGTTTATGTGATACAAAGTATTTTACATCCGTACTCAGAACAGAAAAATTATTATCACTTCCAAGGAAATTTGATGAACCTAAATACTGTAAATCTATTGCTATTCCATTGCGGTAAAACTTTTTAGTAATATTCTCATAGTTTAAACCTAGTCCGATACTATGGTTAAACACAATGCCTTTCTCGCTAAATCCATCATTATGCAGCATCCCATTATCTACAAATTTAGTTATTTCGATCATGTCCAGATCGTAAAGAAGAGAGTATGAAAAATCTTTATAATATTTTCTATTATAATCAAAGAAAAAATCTGTACTCAAATATGAAAAAGATTCTTTGTCAGAGTCCGAGCTGTTGGTCAGTCCATAATAACTTGAGATGAATTTCATAACGTTAGATTTAATAGCTAGCTTGGAATTTTGCAGAAAAAATAAAGATTTATACCTGAATATTATCTGTTCATTCAAAGTGTATGATATTTCAGTTCTTAATTTAGACCTATCCTTGTTTAAATTCTCCTTAAATAAAAATAAAGAATATACTCCAAATCCAAAGCTCGTAGCAGGATTATAATATCCAAAAGGAAGTATTATATATTCTGTTTTATTACCTTCGCTCTTTGAATCGTTTGGTTGTTTAGCAAAGCAAGTCAAATTCGCAAAAATTATAAACAATACTATAAATATCATATTTTTAAGCATATTTAATCCGTAAATTTAATGCATATTAGAATTTAAATTTAAGCTTTAGTTGAAATAAAATCAATTTATTATAATTCTTGATTTGATTTTAGTAGTATTGAATTATATATTGTGAACAATGATAGATTTACTTTCTAAGGCAGGGAAAGTAAGAAAGGAGATAGAGAATCAAATGAACAGAAAGCAAAATGTATTAACGGTATCTATATCAGTTTTGTTTGTAATAATATTTTCGTATGTTTTCTACTCTCATTATATTGAGATGCGAACTAAGACTATAAATCAAGAACTCTCTGAATATAAAATGGTTGCATATCAAACGGCAATTGGTATAGAAACTCAGTTGGATATGATCGCTAAAGATCTTCATATGAAATCTGAAAGAAAATCAATAAAGTATTTTGATGAGATAGGGGATCTGGATTGGTTGAGCCAAATGTATATCGATGTTAACGGGGGATTTGTTAGAGCTATTACCCGAACAGATTCAAATGCCAATATAATTTACACATACCCATATAATGACGATGCTCTGGGTGTTAATATTGCTCACCAGAAACACATAAAAAAAATATTAAAAACTCACGAACCTGTTATAAGTGATGTTTTTACAGCAGTTCAAGGGTATGAATCGGTAGTTATGCATTATCCTATATTTGTCGATGATAAATACAATGGTAGTATAGCGTATTTGATATCATTTGATGAACTACTAGGAAAATATGTTGATAAATATGATATAGAAGATCGTGATGTTATTAGATGGATTCTAAGCCCGAAAGGAATAATCCTGAACAGTAACAGATCGGACGAAAATAGTACTGATGTCAATGATCTTGTTCATAATAATATTTTATATTCCAAAGGAATCAAAGAATTACTATCAGAAGAAGAAATTGATTTCTCATATAACTATGATTCTAGTGAACGGGTTGGATTCCATATTAAGGTGAAGTTACCATTTAATAACTATTGGAAAATATTTTATTCAATCGATGAGAGTTCTATTGTTTCTGAAATGCATGATTTTATAAAGAAAGCATTATTAGTTTTATTTCTTCTAATAGCAGGATTATTCTATACTATATCGAAAATATTTTCATATAATAAGCTAATTCATGATCACGAGAAAAGAAAAGCAATAGAGAAATCTCTGAGAGAAAGTAGAAGGCTTTATAGAGCTATAGTAAAAGATATAACATCTATTATCTGTAGATTTGATGCAGACGGTAAAATTCTATTTTTCAATAGAACTGCGGTTAATTTGTTTAAAGAAGAAAAAAAACAACTAAAGAACAGTATTATTTATGATCTATTCTTTAAGGAAGATAGCAAAAAAATAAAAAAAATAGTTGATGAATTATATATAGAAGATCGAATTACTAATTTTGAACAATCAGTAAAGATAAATAATGTAGAATATTGGTTTTATTGGACTGTTCGAGCAATTTTTAATTCAAAATCTGAAATAGATGAATACCAGATCATTGGTACTGATATTAACGAATACAAAAAATCAGAAGAAAGGGAAAGATTATTCCTGGAGAAAATGCAACACTCGGAGAAAATGGAAGCTTTAGGTAACTTAGCAGCAGGTATAGCCCATGATTTTAATAATATTCTGATGGGAATACAAGGGAATATTTCGATATTAAAATTAAAATTGTCTGAAGATGAAAAGAGTCATGAAAAATTAGAAAAGATAGAAGATTATATTGATAATGCATCGAATCTTGCTAGGCAGATGTTAGGTATAGCAAAAGGTGGTAAGTATGACCTCGTTTCTTTAAATATGAATGAAGTAATTCATTCAATTCTTAAATTTTTTATAAGGACGAATAAAGAAATTTCAACTACTGAAGATCTGGATAAAGATCTTAAAAACATAGAAGCTGATAAAACACAAATGAATCAAGTTATTTTAAATATTATGGTAAACGCATCACAGGCTATTGTTTCAAAAGGTGAGATACATGTTGAAACTAAAAATGTTATATTAAATTCAGATTTTCTTGAACCCTATAATTTACCAAGTGGTGAATATGTTAAAATTTCTATAAAAGATAATGGTATTGGAATGGATAAAAAAACTCAAAAAAAGATTTTTGATCCGTTTTTTACCACAAAACACAGAGAAAAAGGTACAGGTCTAGGTTTGTCATCCGTTTTTGGTATTGTAAAAAATCATGGTGGAATCATTGCATTTCATAGTGTGAAAGACGAGGGAACAATATTTGATTTGTTTTTTCCAGTAACAAATAAAGATATTTCACAAAATGAATTTAATCCTAATAAATTAGAATATGGTGATCATCAAAAAGTTTTAATTATTGATGATGAGAAAATGGTATTAGAAACGACTTCAGAAGTTCTTAAGAGTCTTCATTACTCTCCTATCCTTGCTATGAGTGGAATGGATGGTTTAGAAATATTCACGAAAGAATATGCAGAAATAAGTTTAGTGATTCTAGATATGATCATGCCTAAAATGGATGGTGAAGAAATTTTTCGAGAATTAAAAAAAATAGATCCAAATGTAAAGGTGTTGATTTCTAGTGGATACAGTATAACTGGTAAAACAAATAAAATTTTAGATAATGGTGGAAAAGGGTTTATTCAAAAACCGTTTAATATTACAGATCTATCAGTAAAGATCAAAAGTATTTTAGAAGTTAATAAAAAATGCGGGGAATCCCCGCATTAAAAAAATAAAATTTAAATTAATACCTATAGTGATCCGGTTTATATGGACCTTCAAGATCCACACCGATGTAATCAGCCTGTTCTTTTGACATCTTAGTTAATTTAACTCCGATCTTATCCAGATGTAATCTGGCAACTTCTTCATCAGCCTTTTTCGATAATCTGTACACTCCAACTTCATAGTCATTTTCCCAAAGATCAATTTGTGCTAAAACCTGATTTGTAAAAGAATTACTCATAACAAATGATGGATGACCTGTTGCACAGCCAAGATTAACCAACCTTCCTTCGGCTAATAAGAATATCTCATTTCCATTTTTAAATCTATATTTGTCCACTTGAGGTTTGATATTTATTTTCTCTGCAAGTTCAGGTGAGTTTTCAAGTGGGTCAACTTGTATTTCATTATCAAAATGACCAATGTTGCAAACAATTGCCTGATCTTTCATTTTAAGCATGTGATCAATTGTAATTACATCTTTATTACCTGTTGTAGTAACGTAAATATCTCCCTCTCCTAAAGTATCTTCCACAGTTGCAACTTCATAACCTTCCATTGCTGCTTGTAAAGCACAGATTGGGTCGATCTCTGTAATAATGACCCTTGAGCCGTAATTTTTAAGAGATCGCGCAGAACCCTTGCCAACGTCGCCGTAACCGCATACAACAGCCACCTTGCCAGCTAACATTACATCTGTAGCTCTTTTAATTCCATCGGGTAAAGATTCTCTACAACCGTAAAGATTGTCAAACTTAGATTTAGTAACTGAATCATTTACATTTATAGTAGGGATCAATAACTCTTTATTTTCGTGCATCTTGTACAGTCTGTGAACACCTGTGGTAGTTTCTTCAGAAACACCTTTAAGATCTTTAACTGCAGTATGCCATTTTTTTGAATCTTCTTTCATCATTGTTTTTATAGATGCGATAAGTGCTATCTCATCAGGTGCTGATTTTTGGTCTGAGTCAAGAGTCGAAATATCTTTTTCAGCATAATATCCTTTATGAATCATTAAAGTTGCATCACCACCGTCATCAACTATTAACTGAGGACCTAGTCCTCCCGGAAATGATAAAGACTGAGCTGTACACCACCAGAATTCGTCTAGTGTTTCACCTTTCCATGCAAATACAGGAATATTTCTTTCGGCCATTGCAGCTGCTGCATGGTCTTGTGTAGAAAATATATTGCAACTTGCCCATCTGACTTCAGCTCCAAGATCAACCAGAGTTTCGATCAAAACGGCTGTTTGTATTGTCATATGCAATGATCCTGTTATTCTAACATCCTGTAAAGGTTTTGTCGCTGCAAATTTTTTTCTGATCGACATTAGTCCCGGCATTTCTTTTTCAGCGATGTTAATTTCTTTTCTACCAAATTCTGCTAAAGAAATATCTTTAACCTTATATGGTAAGCTCTCATCAATGTAGTTTGTCATTCTTTTTTATCTCCAAGTAATTATTATTTCCCTGCATTGCAAGGGGTTTAAACCCCTTGTTCCTTACATTCTTTTTGACCGTATCAACACTATTTCCCTTAAAGGAATATCAAATGGGGTCAATGTGGTCACAAATTTAAAGTATATTTTATTTTCAGTAAAGATTTTTTTAAGTTTATTTATTTGTTTGTCATAAACTTCTTTATAACTCTTCTTAAGTTGCGAAGGTTTAACAACTAATCGTTCTCCCGTTTCTGAGTCAAGAAATGTTGAATTTTCTTTAAAATTTAAATTATATTCATAATCATCAGCTATCATAAAGATAATAATATCCTGCTTCCTTTTTCTTAATAGAAGGATATTTGAAATGATTTCATCAGGGTTTTCCAAAAAATCAGATATTATAACTGTTAGTCCCGATTTTGTAAGTTTTAGACTGATATCTTCATAAGAATGAATGGTCCTCTCAGAGTCATAGGTTTCTTGATCATCAATGTTTATCAGTAAAGTCTTTAATTGCTGCCGAGAAGATTTTGGAGGAATATAAATCTTTAATTTATCAGCAATGGTTCCATATCCTACAGAATCTTTTTGATTTATGAATATTCCTGCTATTGCTGCTGCAAGCTGCTTCCCATAGTCAAGTTTGGAATAAGTGGAATTCTCAGCTTTGAATGCCATTGAATTAGTTTTATCCAAGAAAATATTAGCATAGAGATTTGTTTCGTCCTCATACTGCTTTATGTAATGTTTCTCAGTTTTACCGAATATTTTCCAATCTATGAATCTGGTTGGATCACCTGGGTTATACTGTTTATGTTGTGAAAATTCTGCACTAAAACCTTTCATTGGGCTCGAATGAATACCCAGCATAAATCCCTCAAGAACCATATCTGTTGTCAGCTTCAAATTCGAATAATTCGCTATGAATGATGGGTCTAGATATTTTTTATAACTTTCTTTTTCCATTAGGATTAGGAAAATACGAAAAAAAAAACAGATTTTCAATGTCTTTTCCTGTTGCAAAATAAGGCATAAATTTAATACATTGAATTGTTAAATGATTTATACCTAGGGATTAGGGGCAAGGGGCTGAAGCCGCCTTGTTCAGAGAAATGTGGGAGGATTATTAAAAACAGGCAGAGTATTCAATTTATGTTAAAATATAGAATAATATCACCGGATCAATTTAAAACTGTTCCATGGAAAAACGGACTTGGCACAACAAAAGAGATTGTTGTAAAATATTCTCCTGGCATTGATAACTATCTTTGGAGGATAAGTATTGCCGGTGTTGTCGCTGATGGACCATTTTCTGATTTTAACGGTTATGACAGAACATTGCTAATGCTGGAAGGTTACGGAATCGAACTTAAACATTCTGACGGAAGCATAAATTATCTTCGTAAAACTTCCGAAACTGCAGTATTTTCAGGAGATCTGTATACAAGTGCTAAACTTGTGAATGGACAGATAAAAGATTTTAATGTTATGACATTGAGAGATAAGTGCTACTCGTCTGTGGAAGTATTATCTGGTAAAAACGATGTTGCAAAGAATTACGATGAATTACTTATTTATTGCCACGATGAAGATACTGATATAGAGTTTAATAATAAAAAATTACGATTAACTAAACGATCTTTGATGCATATTTATGAGAATGAAAGTAAAAACATTAAACTATTTTCTTTGAATGCCATCGTCGTCAAAATTACTTATATTGCCTAATAAAACAAAAGGAAATACATGAAAAAACTAGTAATATTTTACTCTTTGGATGGAAATACTAAATTTATTTCAGAGAATATTGCTGAGGAGATCGGTGCAGATATACTTGAATTAAAACCAGTTAAGGAAATTACCAGAAATAATTTTATGAAATTATTTTCAGGTGGAAAACAAGCTATGTTGAAAGCTGAGCCTGAAATTCAACCTTTTGAGATCGATCCATTAGCGTATGACCTTATTTTTATTGGAACTCCAGTGTGGGCATGGACATTTGCACCAGCATTAAGAACATTTTTTTCTAAGGTTAAAATTAAGAATAAAAATATAGGTCTTTTCTGCTGTCATGGTGGTGGTCCTAAAAGTATATTCGAAAAACTGGAAGAAAAGCTGACAGGTAACATTATTTTAGGCAAGATTGGATTTAAAGATCCTTTAAATCATGAAAAGGATAAAGACGCAGAAGATGCAAGAAAATGGGCGAGAGAATTAATTGATAATTAATAATGGAGTATCATGTCTATCGTACTTTCAATATTAAAAATACTTGTAACAACTTATATTATTTTTGCGCTACTGCTTTTTTTTATGCAGAGAAGATTGCTTTATTTACCTCAAGAAGGATTGCAAAATGTTGATGCTCCAGAAATCGAATTTAAAAATGATGATATTGTTTTAAGAGGTTGGGTAGTAAATGAGGGAAATGAAAAAGCAATATTATACTATGGTGGTAATGCTGAAACTATAGAAGCAAATATTGCTTTTTACCGTGAGAATTTCCCTGAGTACACATTGTACTTGATCAATTATAGAGGTTTCGGTAAAAGTGATGGAAACCCAACTGAAGAGAATCTTTTCAAAGATGCTCTATTTATTTATGATCAGTTAAGTTCGAAATATGAAAAAATATCCTTGATCGGTCGTAGCCTCGGAACAGGAATAGCCACTTATGTTGCTTCAAAAAGAAATATAGATAAATTAGTATTGATCACACCTTTTGACAGTATTCTGAATGTTGCAAAAGAAACATATAAAATATTCCCATTTTCTCTTCTTTTGAAAGATAAATATGAATCGATTAATTATGTAAAAGATATCAATTCAAAAACTATATTTATAATTGCAGAAAAAGACAGAATGATCAAAAATTCTTTGAGCATGAATCTATACGAGGCATTTAATAAGGAAATTGTAGAATTAAGCATTATCAAAGATGCAGGGCATAATTCTATTTCACATTACACTGAATTCACTGAAAGTATGAAGAATTTTTTGAAATATTAATTGATTTGAACACTCCCCGAAATTTCAGATATAATGATTTTACTCTTTAACCCGCTCAAATACTTTATATTTCTTCTTAACTTTTTCTTGATCCCGATAATCGGGAATCTCCGTCCTTTTGAATTCATTTTATATCTTTGTAACAACATATTTAATTTGATTTATTCGTTGATTATTTATCAGTAAAAATATAAATTAGTATTTATATAATAAATAAGTGGTTGCAACAAGGAGATAAGATCCCCTTGTCATGCAAGTCAGGTGCAACTGGAACAAATACTAGGGAAATAAATTCATGACTATTCAAGAATATTTGATCATTATTGATAAAGAATATAAGAAAGGGATTTCGAGCGAGCATTCATATCGTGGATATTTGCAGGAACTTATCAAAGGACTTGATCCCAAAATTGAAATAACGAACGAGCCTAAAGGTGTCACTGATTGCGGGAACCCTGATTATGTTATTACGAACAAGAAAATTCCTATTGGTTATATTGAAGCTAAAGATGTTGGTAAAGACCTGAACAGTAAACTTTTTAAAGAGCAGTTTGATAGGTATAAAAAAGCTTTGGATAATCTTATTATTACTGACTACACATTTTTTCAGTTTTTTGAGAATGGAGTCCTTATTGATGAGATCAGAATAGGGGAGATACACGAAAATGCTATCAAACCGATCACTTATAATTTTACTAGATTTGAAAATCGTATTCGTAATTTTTGCATTTTCATTGGTCAAACTATAAAATCATCAAAGAAACTTGCAGAAATGATGGCTGCTAAAGCACGATTACTTCAGAATGTTTTGGAAAGTGCAGTTACAACTGATGAAATGTCTCCTGAGAATACATCTTTAAAGGATCAGTATAAAACTTTCAAAGATATTTTAATTCATGACCTTCAACCAAAAGAGTTCGCTGATATTTATGCACAAACTTTAGCCTACGGAATGTTCGCCGCAAGGCTTCATGATAAAACCTTAGATGATTTCAGCCGTCAGGAAGCAGCTGAACTTATTCCTAAATCAAATCCGTTCCTGAGAAAGCTTTTCGGTTATGTGGCAGGTCCCGATATTGATGATCGTTTAGTTACAACGGTTGATAACCTTGCGGATGTTTTCAGAGCTACAAATGTTGATGAACTTCTGCATAATTTCGGTAAAAGCACTCAAACGAATGATCCTATAATTCATTTCTACGAAACTTTCCTAGCTGAATATGATCCTAAATTAAGAAAATCAAGAGGAGTTTGGTACACACCTGAACCTGTAGTTAATTTTATCGTCAGAGCGGTTGATGATATTCTTAAAACAGAATTCGGACTAAGTGAAGGTTTAGCTGATACTTCTAAGACTAAGATCAAAGTTCCTAATCCGGGTGGTAAAGGTACAATTACAAAAGAAGTTCATAAAGTTCAGATTCTTGATCCTGCAACAGGGACAGGTACTTTCCTTGCTGAAGTTGTAAAGCATATTTACAATAATAATTTTAAGAATATGCAGGGAGTTTGGAGCAGTTATGTAGAGAATGATCTGATACCGAGATTGAATGGGTTTGAGTTGCTGATGGCTTCGTATTCTATGGCTCATCTAAAGCTTGATATGTTATTGACTGAGACAGGATATAAACCGACCAGGAATCAGAGATTTAATATCTATTTGACAAATTCACTTGAAGAACATCATCAAGATACAGGAACACTTTTCTCGAACTGGTTAAGTTCAGAGGCTAATGAAGCTAATCATATTAAGAGGGATACACCTGTAATGTGTGTGATTGGGAATCCACCTTATGCTGTAAGTTCAAGGAATAAAGGGGATTGGATTGAAAGTTTAATGGTTGATTACAAGAAAGAACCTGAAGGAAAAGTAAAGCTACAAGAAAGGAACTCAAAACTACTTAATGATGACTATGTAAAATTTATTCGATATGCACAATATCTTATAGAAAAAAATGGAGAAGGTGTGTTAGCATTCATCAATCCACACGGATATCTTGATAATTCTACATTTAGAGGAATGAGATGGAATTTGCTCAAGACATATGATAAAATTTACACTCTTGATCTTCATGGTAACAGCAAGAAGAAAGAAGTGTGTCCTGATGGATCACAGGATGTTAATGTGTTTGATATTATGCAAGGTGTATCGATTAATATTTTTGTTAAAACAGGAAAGAAGAAAAAGAATGAATTGGGTAAAGTATTTCATTCTGATTTATATGGTAAGAGACAAGAAAAATATCAGTATTTATGGAATAATAACATTAAGTCGGTACCTAATTGTGAATTACAAAATATAAAACCTGATTATTTTTTCTTACCAAAAGATTTTAAAGGGAAAGGGAGTTACGACAACGGATTTAATGTAAAGGATTTATTTATTGAGAATACAAGTGGTCTAAAAACGCACAGAGATGCATTTGTAATTGATATTGATAAAACTGAATTGGTCGACAGAATGACATCATTTTATGATTTGGATAATACTAATGAACACATCATGTCAAGTTATAAATTAAAAGCCAATAAAGAATGGCTTGATGAGAAACGTCAAGGTAGTTTTGATATAGATTCAATAAAAAAGATATCGTATAGACCGTTCGATGATAGGTTCATATATTATTCTCAAGATGTTGTTGATAGAGGTCGTGAAAAAATATTTAAAAGAACAATTGCCAAAGATAACATTGGATTGCTTACTTGTAGACAGCTTAGTACATTTGATTTTCAACATGTTTTATGTTCGAGATATCTAGTTGATATGTGCTCAGTATCTTTACAAACTAAAGAAACAGGATATTATTTCCCTCTTTATCTATATCCAGATTCAGAAAACGATTTAGAAAATCAAGGACGAACTCCAAATCTTAATCTTGAGATTGTAGATCAAATAGCAAAGAAACTTGGTTTAGAATTTGTAACGGAGAAGACCGGCGTGCCGACCACCCCGTCCGACACCGTCGTCCACCCCTCCACGGGAGGGGAATGTGGGGAAAATTCCCCTCCTGTGGAGGGGTGTCAGCCAACAGCTGACGGGGTGGTCTTTGCTCCGATTGACATTTTAGATTATATCTATGCCGTTTTACATTCACCGACTTACAGAGAAAAATATAAAGAGTTCCTTAAAATTGATTTTCCGAGAGTTCCATATCCAAAGGATAAAGAAACATTCTGGAAACTTGTTAAACTCGGTGGAGAGATCAGGCAAATTCATTTATTGGAATCTTTTAAAGTTGAAGAATTTATTACAAGCTATCCGGTGGGTGGGGATAATATTGTTGTAAATCCAAAGTATAAAGAAAATAAAGTTTATATAAATGATACGCAGCATTTTGACAATGTTCCTTTGGTTGCTTGGGAGTTCTATATTGGCGGTTATCAACCGGCTCAGAAATGGCTTAAAGATCGAAAAGGAAGAGAGCTGACTTACGAAGATATAAAGCACTATCAAAAGATCATTGTTGCATTAACTGAGACTGATAGGATCATGAAAGAGATTGATGAAGTGGGAGTGGAGTAGAATTATGGAGAAAATTACAAATATTCAATATGAGGAATGCTCACATACAACATGTGAATATGAAGTTTATGAGAAAGATAAATGTATTTTACATTGTGATAAAAATGAAAAAAATGGATGGTATGAGTTACAAAATGGAAAGAAAATATGGAATCAAAAAAAGGTAGATGATTTTTGGAATGCAATTAGGGAAGAGATTACAAATTTAGATAAGGTAAATCATGTTACAGACTACATTTTCCCAGAATTTGAAAAATATATAAAACAAATAGTCCCGAACAAAGACACATTGTCGAAGAATTATAATTTTTGGGTAAAAGGTGTTGGGGTAAATGATTTAGAAATTAATGAAATTTCATTTAGAGATTGTGTTTTTTTAGGCAAGACAAGATTTAATCATATGAATATAGGAAGATTATCGTTTTATAGTTGTTCATTTAGTGAGGATTTAACTTTATCACGGAGTAATTTTAACAAAGTATATTTTGATAGGTGTAAGGTTAATGGTAGAATGTTTATTGTCCACTCAGAATTTAGTAAATCTGATCCTTCCTTAAAATTATATGATGTAGAATTTAATAAAAGATTAGTTATAAGAAACATTCAAAACAATAATATAAATATTTCCCTGAATTTATGTCACTTTTACGAGAATTCAATTGTTGATATAACTTATGTGGGAGCTAAGTATTTTAAACTAAAAGACATATACAATTATTCTAAGACATTTCAAATACGAGATATTGAAATTCAAAATGAATTTATAATTGAAGGTACTTCAATTAATAGCCTTATATTTATAGATTGTAATTTTGCTAAAACTAAGAAATTAGCTTTGAAGAGTATGTCACTTCAAAATATAATATTTGACAATATAAATTGGGGTAAAATAAATTCAGATCATATTGATGCTAATCGAGATGCTATACGTCAATTAAAACACTCTAATGATTTACAAGGAAATTATATTCAAGCAAATAAATTTTATGCTTTAGAAATGGAGAAATATGGTGAAGAAATAAAAGATTCAAAAAACTACCTTGAAAAAGCAATATTCTTAATAAGTAAGAATTTATCAAATTTTTCTCAGAATTGGTTATTACCCATATTTTGGTTTATATTTCTATATAGTTTTCTATTTGATTTTCTGATTTTAAAAAATAATGCTTTTGATTTTAATACTAGCTCTGTGTTTATATCAATTTCAATATTACTTTCAAAAATTGCACTTGCTTCAAAAATTATTACTTCTAATACTAGAAAATGGTTATTTATAACTGTTTTTATTATTGCCGCTCAGGTTACTATATTTTCTATTATAAATTGGGATGGCAATTTATTTAATGAATACTTCTGGTTATTTAATCCATTTAATACCAAAACGGAAGGTGATAGTGATATGTATGAAAAAATTGTCTTCATTATATATAAACTTTTCACAATCCTAGTAGGATATCATTTAGTTACAGCATTAAGATTTCATACAAGAAGGAAATAAAAGATGAATGCTAAAGAAATTGGTAGAAAAGCAGGAGAAATATTCAGATATATAAAACCTGCAAATTGGATATACAGGTCACAGGAGGATCAAGAAGATTACGGAATAGATGCTGAAATTGAATTAACTGATTCAGAAGATCATGCTACTGGGTTTATTTTCAAAGTACAGATCAAAGGAAAAGTAAATGTTAGTTTAATTGATAGCAATAAATATGTATCACTTCCTCTAAAAGTAGCACGCTTGAAATATTATATAAATCAGCTTGAGATACCAGTTATATTGATTGTTGTAGATATAACAACAGAAAAGATATACTGGAAAAGTCTTCAAAACGATATATCATTAAGGAACAAGTTAAATCAAAGGATAGATGGAGATTTTAATGTTCATTTGTCAGTAATTAATAATTTAACAAAAGAAAACAGTATTGACTTATTAAATGCGGTTAAAGTGAATTATGATTGGTTGAGATTAAATGCTTTGGGTAGAATTAAAGATCCAATAATGAAGATTATAGATGATTTAGATAGCGAATCTATTTCTAAAATATTAAAAAATACAAAAAAAACGAATTTGTTTTTATTCAATAAACAATTTGATGATTTATTTCAAAAGAAGCAATTTGATGATTTATTAAAATTGGCGAATAAAGTTTTAAAATCTGAAACTGAAAATATAGTAAGTAGATTTACTGCTGGCTTGGCGATAGAAAAAGTTTATTTAATACATTTTGGACTAGAATCAGAAGATTTTGAAAAAAGGGCTTTTGATCTTTATGTATATATGATAAGAATGATTAGAAAAGAAAAATGTCCTGATTTTATTAAGTATTATGCGATCCTTCTTTTAAGAAAAATCAGATTGAAGCTTTTCATTGAAACGGATTATCACCATTTTATAACTAAAAAAATGTCAGAAAAAGATAACATGCTTAGTTTAGTAGTAAGTTTTACAAAAACAAATTATTTTATGAAAGCAGTAAAAGAAGTTAATCATGTGATTAGATTGGTTAACAAAATAATATATTCAGAGAATATTTATGTGCTGTTAGATATTTTACCAAGAGTTATTCCAAGACTCTCGTTTTTTGCAAACCGTTTGGTGATGGATGGATTGACTGAACAATCTGAATTTCTTTACAAATGGTTGCAATTTTGTGTAGATTCAGGGTTGAAGCTATCAGATAATTTTGATGATGAAACCTATAAAGCTCAAATTATTATTCTTAATTGCACATACAAGATTAATACACCTGAAGCAGCTGATAAAATAGAGCAGTCAAAGGAATTATCTAACAAGATAAAAGATGAATCTCTTAGATTTCAGTTGTTAGAAGATTTAAAAAAATATGAGGATGCAATTAAATCTAAAAATCAACCTATGGATACAGAAAGTGAGTTAGAATATTTTAGAGAAAGAGCTAAAGCACTTGGCATGGACCCCGATGATCCTAAAAATGAGTACGGTAAAATCATTAGGCATGGATTAGAGGATTATAATCCAGAAAGAGTATTGAAAACATGTGAAAGTATTTTTGTATTCCCTTCACGAGCATTAGGTCTACCAGCACAAATGGTTGGTTTGGTTACTGCAACATCCAAATATATTTATTGCTTGAAGCATAAGCATTGGGTAGGCGGTTGGAGTCTTGACGAATCTTATAAGTTATTTTTTGAAAAGGAATATTGTGTTGAATGTAATGATAATATTCCAAGAGAAAATGATTGGAAGTGGACAAGTCAATGGCAAAGAGATATGATGGAAAAGCATAAAGAAATTATTGAGGAAGTGGACAATTAAGAGGAAGCAATAATGTACAAACAAGATAATGAGAGTCTATTTAACAAAACAACAATCGTTTAAGGCTAAAATATGAAAACTAAAGAAATATTTACATGGATTCTCATTGTGCTTATTTTATTAAGCGTATCAATCATTTATGTAATCAAAAATAATTCAAATGAAAAAAGAATGTCTTTAGACCAATTCTATGTTGATAAATTGAGATTCGATATTAAACAACTAAAAAAGGATTTAGAAAATAGTAAAATACAACCCAGAGTTGTTAACGAACCTGAATTGAATAAATATCATATAATAGATCTACAGAGAAAAGGATTAGCAAATCCAGAATATGATCTTAAATCAGACCTTCTTAGACATACAGAATTGATCTCATATGATGCAGTCTTGGGTGGAACGATGGGTTTTTATGAAGAAGGTATGAGACTTTTAGACAACAGACTACTTGCACGTTTCGAAGATGGGCATATCGGTGGTTATATGTTACTTGAATACGATGTTGAACCCGAAGGTCAAATCAACTGGAAAGTTTTATATTCTGAACTGGAAGATGGGGACTTTTGAAACAAAAAAATAGCAAAAGGTCACTATTTGACCTAGTGAGTTTTGTATTTTACCAATGGGAATTATGATTAGCCACTAAGAGATACTTAAAAATGGTAAAATAAATAAAGAGGAAGGACGATGAGTAAAGCAGATAGTTTTTTTGATGAACAAACAGGTCTCACAGCAGCAAAAATAGAAATATATAAAAAATACATTGAAGGATACTTACCTAAGCTATTAATGCAGTTCAAAGAGTGTATTATAGCAGATTTGTTTTGTGGAGTAGGTAAAAATGGAGAGCAAGACGGAAGTCCATTGATTTTAATAGACAGATCAAAATATATCTTAACTTCACCGCAACTGAAGAGTAAAAATGCCAAAATCCAGATTCTTTTTAACGACTCTGATGAAAAAAATATCCAAAATTTAAATGAAGAATTGAAAAAATTAGATTCTTGCAGCGAAATAAAAATAATTGATGTTCTGAATAAAAATTTTGAGGAATTGTTTCCGCAATTAATTGAATATTTTAAAAATAGCAAAATTCCAAAGTTCTTTTTTCTTGATCCATTTTCGTACTCAAATATAAAAATGGAAAACTTAAGACAACTAATGGATTTGCAATTTACTGAAGTATTATTATTTATTCCGATTTTTCATAGTTATAGATTTGCAAGTGATATAAAAATGTCGGAGAATCATAAAACTAGAATTTTTGTAGAAGAATTTACAAAAAAAGGTATAGCTGATTATGAAAACACTAAAGAATTTATGTATTCTGTTAAAGAAAAAATAATGCAAGATCTTTCCTTAAAGTACGTAAGACCAGTACTACTTGATGACGGAAGTAAGAAAAATTCATTATTTTTGTTAACTAAACATCGAGCAGGAATGCTTCAAATGAATAAGATAGCTATAAAATTGACAGATGACGGAAGTACAATTAAAGTAAAAGAAAAAAATCAACAATCATTATTCGGAGTTGAAGTCTCGTCTAACTTTGATATTTACAAGCAAAAGTTAATATCTCAAATAAAGATGAAAAGAAAGTTGAGTAATAGTGAGATAGTTGAGTTTACAATAGTTAACGAATTTTTACCAAAGCATGCAAATCTAGTATTAAAAGATTTATTTGAACAAAATAATATTATTGTGTATGATGAAAATAAAATCGAAGTGAAAAATAAAAAACAATGGAATATTGCAGAAAGCACATCAAAAGTAGTATATTTCGAGTGGATGGGAGAATTATGAAAACAAAAATAGAATGGACAGAAGCAACTTGGAATCCAACAGTCGGTTGCAATAAAATTACAAACGGATGCAAAAACTGTTATGCAGAAGTAATGGCACATCGTTTACAAGCAATGGGCGTTCATGGATATGAGAATGGATTTGAGTTCACAATAATGCCTGATAGACTAGAGCAACCGTACAAAATTAAAAAACCAACGAAGTTCTTTGTTAACTCAATGAGTGATTTATTCCATGAAAAAATATCTTATGCGTATTTAGATTCTATTTTTGAAGTTATGAAAAACACTCCAAGGCACACTTATCAAGTGCTTACAAAACGAGAGAAGATAATGGCAGATTATCTGAAAGATAAAAAAATACCTCACAATATCTGGCTTGGTGTTACAGTTGAAGATGTTTCTACAAAAGGAAGGATTGACTATTTAAGAGATATTCAGGCTGACATTAAGTTTATTTCTATGGAGCCGTTACTAGAAGATCTAGGGAAATTGGATTTGACAAATATTCACTGGGTAATAGTAGGTGGTGAAAGTGGAGCCAAAGCAAGACCAATGGAAGAAGATTGGGCTTTAAACATAAAAAAACAATGCTCTCAACAAAATATAGCCTTTTTCTTTAAGCAATGGGGAACATGGGGTTCAGATGGTGTAAGAAGAAACAAAAAAAATAATGGAAGAAAGTTAAATGGTAAAATATATGACGAATACCCTCAGATTGAATTTTCGCTAGGTTAAAAAATCACAAGATTATGTAGTGAAGCAGCTAAAATAATATTTCTAAATTCTAATTTCTGACTTCTAATTTTAAATTCTCATATCTTTGCTTGATATTATCACCGATAAATTTTATATTCTCATCAGAATAAATAACCTTAAACCATAAGGAAAAAAATGTGTGGTGTAGTCGGTGTTTTCAACTCAGAAGCAGCAGCTTTTGATACAATGCTTGGATTATTTGCAATACAGAACAGAGGTCAGGAAAGTTGTGGCTTGGCAGTAAGTAACGGAAATCAAATAAAACTTATGCGCGGCCTTGGATTGGTAAAAGATAATTTTACTGAAAAAAAATTAAGGAATTACCCCGGTAAAATTGCAGTTGGTCATGTAAGATATCCTACTAGGGGTACCAGTGATATTAATAATTCTCAGCCACATGTTATTGAAACACTCGAAGGTACCATCTTTGCCTTAGCAAGTAACGGGGATATAACGAATTATAAAACACTTACTGATGAACTTCAAAAGAAAAAAGTTAATTTTAATAGCGGAAATGACGGTGAACTTATCCTCAGATTTATTGTGTGGAATCACATAGTTAAAGGTCATTCAGTTGTTGATAGTATTAAAATGGTCATGCAAAAATTCAAAGGAGCATTTTCTACAGTATTAATGGGTAGAAATGAAATGTGGGCTTTTAGAGATCCTTACGGAGTTAGACCTTTTTCATTCGGTAAAACGGAATCAGGATATGCTTTTTCTTCAGAGTCAAAAGGTTTGGATATTCTCAGAGCTACAGATATTGAAGAAGTTAAGCCTGGTGAGATAATCCATGTTTACGAAGACAATCAGATAGAAAGAATAAACTTTAATTCTCTAGAGCTTAGAAATGGTAGAAAAGGTTGTGCTCATTGTGTTTTCGAACCTGTTTATTTTTCAATGCCTGATAGTAATCAATATGGTCTTTCTGTTTACGAAGCAAGAAAAGCAATGGGAAAAGCATTAGCTTCCTACGATGAAGATCTTGAAATAGATGTTGTTGTAGCAGTTCCAGATTCTTCAAATGTACAAGCTTTAGGATATGCTCAGACTAGAAATATACCTTTTGAGATAGGACTTATTAGAAATCACTATGTAGGCAGAACTTTCATAAAACCTGATCAGCGTGTAAGAGACGAAAGTGTAAAGCAGAAATTCAATCCGGTCGTTTCAACCCTTAAAGGTAAGAGGGTAATTCTTGTAGATGATTCAATTGTCAGAGGTACTACAATGAGAAAGATCGCTGGAATGCTGTGGAATTCAGGTGTTAAGGAGATACATTTAAGAATTGCTTCACCTCCTGTAAAATATCCGTGTTTTTACGGTCTTGATACACCAACAAAGGAGGAGCTCTTAGCAAACAAGATGGAACTTGAGGATATGCCGAAGTATCTTCGTGTTAATTCTGTACGATATCTTGATCAAAAGGATCTTTCAAATTGTGTAAATAACAAAGATGATAATTTCTGCTTCGCATGTTTTGACGGAAATTATCCAATAGAACTTGTTGATGTTTCTTTCTAATGTTTAATAAACTAATAATATTTTTACTTTTAATGTCCGCAGTTTGTTTTCCTGCGGATTTTTTTAATTATATCGAAGAATATAACGAAAACCTGTATAGTAATGAGAAGAAGACATTCTCAAAAGGCTCTCTAGAAAATAAATGGTATTTGATCACTGACATTTATTACGACCTTTACAGGTATAGATTAGGTGCAAATATAGAGATAGATCATCTAGAAGATAAAATTGATAATACTATTGATTTTATTGAAGATGATAAAATAAAAAATATTACCAACTATGAAAAAGAATTGATTATTTCATTGATGTATGGGATCAAATGCTATATCAGTTCAACTGATATTTCAATTGGTAATTTGAGTGATCTAAGAAAATCATATAAGTTATCTGAAGAAATTAAAAATAATTATAAAAAAATTGAGTCTTTATTCGGATTCGCTTTAACAAATTTAGTCGTTGCAACATATTTTGAAAATAGTTTCTGGATAAAAGATATTTTTGGATATGAAGGAAATATTGGTAAAAGTATTGAAAAATTAAATAAATTATCCAATGTTGAGAACTTATTTAATGTCGAATCAAATATTGCTATGTCAGAGTTCTATACTAAAATACTTTTGAATCATAGAGCATCGTTAAAATATACAAGATACTTAAATAAATTATTTTCAACATCAAAATACTTCAAGTTTTTATACTCCCAAAATCTTTACCATACAGGCCAAATTGATCAAGCTTTTAAGCTTTTTAAAGAAGTTAACACTGATATATCTAACGAGTTTTATCCTTTTGAATATTCTTCCCTGATTTATGAGATCAAATGTTTGTATTTGCTGGATAGAGGAGATATAGCAGTAGAAGTTTTAAATTATACAAAGCAAATTCATGAAGGTTATTTGATAAATGAATTAGATAAATGGAAATACTCCTTGAAAAGAAGGAAAAACATTATTAATAACTTTGAGAAACTTAATTTCAAAGATCTCAAAGATATTGTTAAGAACGAGCATGATAAGAAACTTACTATGAATGTTCTTTTCGACCATGGATATTTTGAAGAGTTATTTAGTTTGATCAATTACAAAGATAAACCGGAATTTCTATTATTATACTTTAGATCTGCGTTGATACTTGAAGAATACAAAACAGCCAATCAATTATTTGAGGTTTTAGAATCAAACCATGAAGAATTTTTGGATGATCATCAAGATGTTGGTAGAATATTGTTATTGAAGAATATTTTGGATAATATTTTAAGTAATTAATTCTCGAACAAACCAACTTGAATCAAGTTTAATTATCTTATTGACTAAGGATAAAGTATCAATTATATTTATTCAGATCAAAACAAGCTAGAAAATTAAAAATTATGGAGTCATAGAAATGTTGAAAAGAATTTTAATTTTAGTCGTAATAATGGCAATGGTATTAAGTGCTGAGATCATAAGAAAAGGAAGAAAAGATTACTTTTCGTTTTTTGAAAATGGGGAAAGCATCACTTTAGATAAAGTTAACGGTACAGTTAAAGCATATTATGACAGCGTCAAAGTGATAGGTGAGTACAACTATCTATCAGGAAAAATGGATGGTTTACAAAAGGAATTTTTCAGAGATGGTAAGGTGAAAGCTGAATACAACATGACAAATGGTATCAGAACAGGTAATGGTAAAGAATATTACGACTCTGGTGAATTGGAATTTGAAAGAAACCTTGATCAGAGTGGAACAGGACTTGGAATTGAATATCACAAAAATGGAATGAAGAAAAGAGAACGCTTATACAAAAGCAATGAACAGGTTTATGTAAGTAAATTAAATCATGATATAAAAGATGTTAAGTATGTAAGAACACCAGAAGAACTTTTTGTTGAAGCTCAAGAATTTGCTTATGTTGGCATGTATGCTCATGCTATAGAAGATTATAGATTGTTTTTAAAGCTATTTCCAAAAAGTGAAAAAGTTTCAAATGTTAAATTTTTAATCGCATTTACTTACCACAACAATCTAAATGATCTTAATAATGCAACAAAAGAATATAAGGAATTTATAAAGCAATATCCTGATAGCCCTTTGAAAGTTTCTGCTGAGTTTGAATTGAATAATATCGGCAAAACTATAGAAGAAATTGAAATGTTTAAAGATTTATAGACTATGAATGATCTTGACAGAATAAACAATTTGATAGAATCAAGAAATATGATAATATCAAATATAGAAAAAAAGATAATAGGTCAAAAAGACATTATTGACGGTCTTCTTATTGCTATCTTTGCAGGTGGTCATGTGATGCTTACTGGAGTACCGGGTTTAGCAAAGACATTGATGATAACTACTATCGCAAAAACTTTAGATCTGGATTTTAAAAGAATACAATTCACTCCTGATCTGATGCCTTCGGATATTATAGGTACTGAAATACTTGAGCAAAATATTTCATCCGGAGAAAAAGAATTTCGTTTTATTAAAGGTCCTTTATTTACAAATATAATTTTGGCTGATGAGATAAACAGGACACCACCCAAAACTCAATCTGCTCTATTACAGGCTATGCAGGAAAAGGAAGTAAGTGCTGGAAATATTACCTATAAACTCGATATGCCATTTTTTGTTATGGCTACGAGAAACCCAATTGAGCAAGAAGGGACTTATCCGTTACCTGAGGCACAGTTAGATAGATTTTTATTCAACCTTGTAATTGATTATCCGGACTATCAAAGCGAAGTGAACATCGTAAAAGAAACCACTTCAGGTGAAGATGTTGAAATAGAAAAAATATTGAACAGATCAGAGATATTAGAGATCCAGGAACTTGTTAGAAGGATTCCTGTCGCTGAGAGTATAGTCGAATTTGCAGTTAATATAGCAAGAAGCACAAGACCTGATCAAGAAAGTTCACCAAAATTTACCAAAGATACTGTTAGTTGGGGAGCAGGTCCCAGAGCAGGACAGTTTTTAGTTATTGCAGCAAAGATAAATGCAATATTTAACGGCAGAAAATCACCTGAAAAGCAAGATGTTTTAAGTATAGCAAAACCGGTATTAAGACATAGAATAATTCCTAACTTTAGAGCAGAAGCAGAAGGAATAACTCCAGATATTATAATTGAAGAAATTATTAAATCGTTAAACTAATATTTTCTTTTTTTAATCTACAAAATCTAAACATTCTAAACAGTTTTAAAACTTGACTTTTACTACTCCCTTTAATAACTTCTTTAGCTTAATTATTAATATGTATTAATGGCATGTAATTATGATTAAGGTTAACGATAAATATTTTGAAGAATATATTTCAGAGGAAGAACTGAAACTTTCTGTTGCAAAGATAGCTGATAAGATAAAAGCTGATCATACTGATATGTCAGAATTGGTAGTTATCGGTGTGTTAAATGGGTCAATACCATTTATGAACGATGTTATTTTTAAATTACCTAACAATATTACAATTGACTATGTAAAAGTTTCTAGTTACGGTGATAATTTAGAATCAAGTGGGAAGGTTGAATTACTTTTGGATACAAAGTTAGATATTGCTGGTAAAGATGTTTTGGTAATTGATGATATCATAGATAGCGGTCTGACACAGAGCTTTTTGAAAGATCATTTCTCAAAGAAAAATGCCAGAACGGTAAAATCTTGTTGTCTTTTTTACAAGAATGCAAAGGCTGATTACTCCGGAATAGAGATAGATGATGATTTTATTATTGGATATGGATTAGATTATGCACAAAAAGGAAGAAATATAAATAGAATTTTAAAACTCGTAAAATAAATGGAATAAGAGAATAGATGGAAGACAAGAAGAAAGACGAAAAAGTGTCTGAAAAGGAAGTTCGGGAAAAACCTAAGCATATAGACAATGCTAAAAAAAAGCATATAGATAAAGACAAAGAGAAGCAGATCCTGGATGAGCTGAATAAGATCAAAGATCCGAATACTAAAAGACCGGATGGGAAAAGAGGTTTTAAGTTGGAAGATGAAGGTAAATTCTGGAAAAAAGGATCAAAGACCTTTATAATCTGGTTGGTAGTTATAGCTGTTGCATTAATAGCAATGAATTTTATGGATAAAGACTCAAAAGCTAAAGAACTTTCTTACAATGATTTCAATTCTTTGATAGATCAAATAAAATCGGTAAAGATCACTAACATTGGTTCAAATGCTGAAGTTACCGGAGAATTTGTTTCTGATATAGAAATACCTAAAGATAGTGCAAAAAAATATAAAAAGTTTAAATTGATAGTACCATCAATTACAAAAGAAACAGCTGATCTATTGACTACAAAAGGCATCAAGGTTGAGCTGATAAAGGAAGAATATGGTGTTACTGATTTTCTTATCACAATGCTACCTTGGGTCTTATTTATTTTCTTATGGATCTACCTTATGAAAAAAATGCAGGGTGGAGGTGGAGCTCAAGGTGGTAAAGGTATATTTACATTTGGCAAAAGTAAAGCTAAGTTAGTAGATCAAGATAAGAACCGTATAACATTTAAGGATGTTGCAGGATCTGAAGAAGCTAAAGAAGAATTAACTGAAATTATAGATTTTCTAAAAATGCCTGAAAAATTTACAAAAATAGGTGCTAAAATACCTAAGGGAGTACTTCTAACAGGTCCTCCAGGGACTGGTAAGACATTGATGGCAAAAGCAGTAGCGGGTGAAGCAGGTGTTCCTTTCTTTACTATTTCCGGAGCTGATTTTGTTGAGATGTTTGTTGGAGTTGGTGCTTCAAGAGTTAGAGATCTGTTTTTACAGAGTAAGAAAAGTTCACCGTGTATTTTATTTATCGACGAACTTGATGCTGTTGGTAGGCATAGAGGTACCGGTATTGGTGGCGGTAATGATGAAAGAGAACAAACTTTAAATCAATTATTAGTAGAAATGGATGGGTTTGATACTGAGGATAATGTAATTGTTATTGCAGCTACTAACAGACCGGATGTACTAGATCCTGCATTACTGAGACCTGGAAGATTTGACAGGCATGTTGTTGTTGATAGACCCGATGTGAAAGCCAGAGAAGAAATATTGCTCGTTCATGCAAAAAAAATAAAGACTGTTGATGACCTTGATCTTAATGTTGTTGCTAAAGGAACTCCGGGACTTTCCGGTGCTGATCTTGCAAGTATAATTAATGAAGCTGCTCTTTTTGCTGCACGAAGAGGTGTTGAAAAAGTTGAGTTATTTGATGTTGAAAATGCAAAAGATAAAGTAATGATGGGTGTAGAAAGAAAATCAGTAATAATAAGTCCTGAAGAGAAAAAGATCACAGCATATCATGAGGCAGGACATGTACTGATCGCAAAATTAACAGAAGGAAGTGACCCTGTTCACAAAGTTACTATTATTCCAAGAGGAAGAGCAATGGGATTGACTCACTACCTTCCGATAGAAGAAAAACATAGCTACTCAAAGACTTATATATACAGCAAACTGTTACACTTATTTGGTGGCAGAGTAGCTGAAGAACTTGTATTTAATGATATTACAACAGGTGCTAGTAACGATATAGAAAGAGCTACTGATATTGCTAGAAAAATGGTTTGTGAATGGGGAATGTCAGAGGAAATTGGACCTATTCATTACGGTGTTAAGAATGATAATCCTTTCTTAGGCAAAGAACTTACAAGAACATCCACAATTTCGGAAGAGATTGGTAAAAAGATCGATACCGCAGTGCAAAAGATTATCTTTAGTGCTTTGGAAAAAACAAAGAAAGTTATAGGCGAAAATAGAGAATTATTGGAAAAACTTGCTGAGGCTTTACTTGAAAAAGAAACTTTGTCAGGATCGGAGATAGACGAATTGTTAAATATTGAGTCTGCTGGAATTAAGATGTACGGAGCTAAACTTACAGGTGAAATTTAAAGCGAAGAATAATATATTTGAGATTGACAAAAATCCTGTAATAATGGGCATCCTTAATGTAACTCCGGATTCTTTCTCAGATGGTGGTAGTTTTATCAATGAAGATAAAGCTTTATTTCATTGTGAAAAAATGATTCTGGAAGGTGCAGATATTATAGATATTGGAGGAGAGTCATCTAGACCTGGTTCCGAGAGGATATCATTAAAGGAAGAATTAGATAGAATAAGCAATATTGTAGAAAAAATTAAAACAAACTTCGATATATGTCTAAGTGTAGATACTTATAAACCTGAAGTAGCCAAAGAAGTCTTGATGCTAGGCGCAGATATTATAAATGATATCACAGGATTAACTTATTCAGAAGATATAGCAAAATTAACATCACAGTTCGATGCAGGATTATGCTTAATGCACATGAAGGATGATCCCAAAACTATGCAGTTAAATGTTGAATATGATAATATTATCTCAGAGATTAAAGATTTTCTGCAAGAATCCGTTAATAAATCTATTGCATTTGGAATGAAAAAAGAATCAATCATAATTGATCCCGGCATAGGATTTGGTAAAGATCTCAAAGGAAATTTAACGATATTGAATAATTTGAATAGGTTTAATGATCTAGGAAGTCCCATACTGATAGGAACTTCAAGAAAAAGTTTTATCGGTCAGATGAACGGGAAAGAAGTAAATGAACGATTAAATGGCACGATTGCTTCGAATGTGATAGCATTGATTAATGGTGCACGAATATTTAGAGTTCATGATGTGAAAGAAAATAAAGATGCTTTATTTGTTGCTAATGAAATTATTAGATCAGGAGAATTGCTTGAAGCTTAATATTTTATTAACTAATGATGATGGCATCTTCTTTGAGGGTTTGAAAGAATTATACTATGAATTAAAAGATGAATTTAATATATTTGTTGTAGCACCGAGTGAAGAGCAAAGTGGAACTTCACATAAAATCACGATACATCAACCATTATTGACAAATAAGATCAATGATGATAACATGGAAGGTATCATCATAAATGGAACTCCTGTTGATTGTGTTAAACTTGCTCTGCAAAATCTTTACAATGGTAAAATAGATTTGGTATTATCAGGAATAAATAAGGGTTCAAATAATGGCATAAGTGTTCATTATAGTGGTACCGTTGCCGCTGTAATAGAAGGAGCATTCTTCAATATTCCTGGAATTGCAGTATCCTTATATTCTTATCATGATAAAAAATTCAAGGAAGCAGCTAAATTCATTAAGCAATTCATAAAATCGAATTATGAATTCATGAAAGAGAATAATTCAGTACTGAATATTAATATTCCATTAGAACCTGATTTCACGAAAGAACCTAAATATTGTAGACAGGGGCTGGGTAATTTCTTTCAATTATATGCAGAACATAATCACTTAGGCAAAGATTATTATTTTGCAGGTGGTCCTGAAAAAGAATTAGACCATGACAGAGATGATGATGATAGGTATATTTTGGAAAATGAAGTAACTATTACACCACTCAAGATTGATCTTACAGATTATGAAGACCTGAAGAAATGGAGAGATAGATAAATTGAAGATTTCAATTATCATACCTGTTTATAATGGTGAAGAGACTTTATTCCGATGCTTAGATGCAATACGATTGATTGATTATCCAGAGGATGATTATGAGGTTATAGTTGTAAACGATGCTTCAACTGATAGGACTTTTAGAATAGTTGCAGGTTATGATATCAGAGTTGTTGGATTAAGAAAGCGAATTGGTTATGTAGAATCTTTAATTGTTGGTGCAAAGAATGCCAAATTCGAAAATTTAATATTTATCAATCAAAGAACAGTTGTAAAAAGGGATCTTTTAAAAAATATAAGCAATATTGGTTATTTGCCAATAATTGCTGGAGAATTAAATATTGATAAATATAGATCGAATCAAGATGCGTTGATATTTATACTTCGATCAAAACTATACAATCCTCATTATCCACAGAAGAACTTCGGTGAAGAACTATGGATAACTAAGAAAAATTTTAAAAAGACTTATAAAAGTACAATTTTTTTCGGTATTGATAAAGAGATGTTCCTTAATATTGCTAAAGAAGGATTTTCAATTGAAAATAGTGAAGAATGGATATATAAAAAGATTGTTTATAAAAATAAAACTAAATTGCTATCTCATACTAAAATAGATATTCATTATGTTTCAAAATTAGACAAAAGACCCAAGAAAAAAATAATTGATCTTGGCAAAGAGTGGGCTGATCAGAACTTGTCAAAATTCAATTTGTTTTCGATGTTTTATTACTTAATCCATATTTTTATACTAGTTCTTGTTTATCTTTATACTGATTATGCAATTGGAGTTTTAGTCTTATTCTATTTTTTATTTTTGATATATATTTCTGATACAAAAAAAGATTTTGGGATAGTAATGAAAACGGCACCAGGTGCTATAATTCGTTTTTATATAGGTACAATCAAATCAGCAACTTCAAAAAGAAAAAGCAGTTAAAAAATAACTGCTTTAAATATACTAAAAAAATATTCTGTTACTCCTCATTGCTTGATACAATGTAATAAAATATTTTATTTCTGTTATCGGTTTGAATTTCATAGGAGTTTGTAATAACTGTACCAATTAACTCGAAATCACTATTTGGATTATTTGAAGAGAAAATATTATATGATGTTGCTAAAGGTATTTCATCCCATGAAATTATGATTGAAGTATCATTATATTCCATTATAATATTCGTAGGAGTTCCTAGAACTAATTCTAAAGACTCAACTGCACCAATGTCAATGTTAGTTCCAAATATTCTTTCATTTCCAAGTAAGTCAAGTTCTTCCATTGTGATATCTGTAAGGTAATCTAGCGATCCAGAATCTATGCATGGTGAATCTGATGCAAGATCAAACACAATTCCATTTCCTTGGTCTTCATATTTAGGATCTTCATCGATATTGTTGTTCCAAGATCCTGAAAAAGAACTCAAACCTGGTCCGTAAAAACAATCAAATCCACCTTCAATGTTATTGTGGTAGAAGTTTGGGTCACAAGCTGAGTCCTGCAAGTAAATTTGATATCCATTTGAAGCAGATTCATTTCCTCTTATAATATTGTTATGGAAATCTGGTGAAGACTGATAGAAATAAAGCGCAGCACCAACACTTGCAACGTTTGTTTTGATTGTATTATTTATAATCTTTGGATTTGAATCATAAAACCATAGAGCTCCTCCATCTCCTAATGAAAATTCTGGGTAAACATAATTGTCATAAATTAGGTTGTTTATGATTAATGGGTCTGAAGAGTGAATATACATAGCAATTCCCTCAGCTTCATTTCCATCTGAGATTATATAATTTTCTCTAATAATATTATTTTGGATTTTTGCATTACTATCTGCCTTTAGTCTAATTGCTGCTCCTTGTGCCCAATCCTGTCCAATAAGCCAGTTTTGCTCAATTAAGTTATTTTTAATTATTGGGCTACTTCCAAATAAGCAATCAATTGTAGCTGATCCAGAAGAGCCTTCAAGACCTTCATATCCAGAACAATTCGCTCTGAAAATGTTATTTGAAATATCAGGACTGGAATTCCACAAAGCAACTGCCGAACCTGCACCGGCTCTGTTTCCGATAAATAAGTTATTCTTTATAGATAATTTAGAATAATCCCACATAAAAATTCCACCACCTAAGAAAGAATAAATGTCATCCCAAATATTAGCATTCCCTTCACTTATTTCACAATAAGAAATTTTAGATTGACCATTTGTAAGAGGTGTTTTAACAAACCTGATTCCCATCCATCCTTCTTCAGTATTATTTGCTCTGAAAATAATATTCTCTTCTTCGGAACCAATTGCAAGAATTCGACCTTGAACATTAAATCTATAGTGCCCATAAAATACTACTTCAACACCAGGATCGATAGTTAACGTTTCCCCGTTTGGGATTTCTATATCACAGTATATTTCATATGGTGATGAAACAAGATCCCAGTTGCCTGAAACTGTAGGTGTATCAATTATTGTAGCATAACTAAAATTAAAAAATGCAAAAATTAGTGTTATCAAACAAATCTTCTTCATAGGGTTCTCCCATATTTTTTAAGTAATATAATCAATGGTTAACTTAACGAAATTAAAATAAATAATTAGTTTAGCAATGTCAAGTGTTTTATTTATTTCTTACTAATAAATAGATACTTCCACCTGAAATTAAGAGCAAAATGAAAAAGAGTATTTTAAAATTTGATTTATTATTAATATTCTGAGTCAATGCTTTTTCATTAAATAGATCATAGAAGAACCAGTCATTTGGACCTGCATTATTAGCATATTGAGGTTTAACGTTATTATTAATTACATCCTCAGATAAATGTTGTTTAATAACTTGTGGAACATTACCTGTAAGTATTTGAGCATTGTTTAGCCGTAGAGAGGAGTTCGCTTTGGTCATGAGTTGTATACGCGACATTCTAATATTCTCTTTGCCATAAACTTGAGTGATAACATTCTCTAGTGGCATTTGAACATGCTGATAATTTATTGAACTTCCGATAATTTGAAATATTCCTGATAAAATCAAAATACTGAGAAAACTGTGTTTAAATAGT
>JAQICF010000170.1 GCA_027858795.1 Candidatus Delongbacteria bacterium
ACTTTATCTTTTTCAAGTTTGAAAGCTGATTGGCTCATTTCTTTATAGATCTTTGCAATGTCAAGAGCAGTTCCAACTTTACCACCTATCCAAATAGGCTGAATAAGATTAAGTTCAAATTTGATAGTATTATCTTTCATCGCCTCAACTTCTGCGTCAGGCATTTCCATAAATGGCATTTCTGTTAATGATGGATAGTCAGCCATAACAGTATTGTTCACAAGTGCAATTCCATTTGCAAAATTAGCAAAATAACTTTCCATATTTGTGATCTTAGAAGAATAAATGTTCCTTAAGTAAGTAATATTAGCATCTATCTTTGGCAACGCGCCGCTGAAAGCTTCATTATAAACATAATCTGATTTTTCAAGTTCACTTCTGGCTGTTTCAACCGATTCATTATTACTTAAAGCAATCTGAATAGCTTTTTCAAGATTGTACGTTTCTGCGTTCAATATCAAAGGTAAAAGTACCAAGATAAGTATAAGTTTAATGTATTTCATCTATTTTACCTCTTCTTTTTTAGTTTCAAGATGATCAAGGTTAACTTCTTTAAAATGTTTATCACTTACGAAAGTTGCATAAAAAGCTGGAATAACGAACATTGTCAAAATTGCTGAAACAATAAGTCCGAACATAGTTACAATTCCCATACCCTGTCTCATTTCAGCACCTTCTCCAAGTCCGAGAGCCAGTGGAAGCATACCGAATACAGATGCAAGAGTAGCCATAACAACGGCCTTAAGTTTTTCAGGACATGCATTGGTAATCGCTTCGAGAACTGTTTGACCTTCTCGCTTGAGCTGATTTGCAAAGTCGAGGATAAGAATTGCATTGTTAACAACAATTCCGATGAGCATGACTCCTGCCATCATTGCAAACAGGTTCATTGCAATTCCAGTTAATGAAAGCGACCAAATAACACCGATCAGTGATAAAGGTAAAGACATCATTATCAGAACAGATTGTCTCCATGATTCAAGTATCCCTGCGATCAGTAAGAATGTTAGAAGGATCGCTATACCTGCAGCTTTTCCAAACTCCTTGCCCATATCACTCTGAACCTGTGCCATAAATCCTGTTCCTACATTAAATCCTGGAGGAAGTGTAAGATTCTTTTCAACCTCAGCAAGAACATAAGCGTTTATCTCTCCAGTAGTCTTTTCTCCGTTAAGATCTGCTGTGATCACATACTGTCTTAACTTGTTTTTTCTTACGATCATAGAAGGTGATCTAGAGAATTTCAATTCAGCAAGTTCGGATACTTTTATATTGCCTTTTGGTGTTAATATTGTAAGATTTCCGATCTTATCAATGTCGTCGATCTTTGTATCTGCCATTGTAACAAGAATGTCGTATTCAATACCCTTTTCTTTGAGTTTTGAAGCTGTGATCCCCTCAATAGAAGTTCTTACAACTTGTGCAATAGTGGCAACATCTGTGCCGTATTCAATGAGTTTTCTTTTATCAGGAATTATCATTATTTCAGGTTTTCCCGGTCTTATATCAGAATCAACGTTTGTTGTACCGGGAGCATTCTTAACAATTTCAAGGATAGAGTAAGTCAATTCACTGAGTTTTTCCTGATCGTCTCCGGATATCTCAATAGTTATCGGAGCATCACCACCTGGACCTGCAAATGCATCCTTAGCCTTAACTTTAATGTTCGCATCAGGTAAATCCAATAAGTTTTTACTTATAGACGCTATCATATCAGGGGTAGATTTGTCCAGAAATTTATCTTTATACAGTTTTAATGAAACAGTACCCAAGTAACCACCCTGCCTGTTTCCGAGTTTGCCGATCTCGATCAAAGCATCTTTAACTTCTTCAAATTCAAGAGATCTTTTTCTTATTTCTTCAAATACTGTTTTAGTCCTGTCTATGGTGTAATATGAAGGCATTTCTACAGAAATTTGTATTTGTCTGTCATCCATCTGCGGAAAGAATTCATTTCCCAAAGGACTGACATTTGCGACATACCAGAAAGTGAAGATAAGAAAGATAAAAGGCGCGACCATAGTAAATACTCTCAAACTTTTTTTCTTAATTATGAGCTCAAGAATGGCTTTGTAATTGTCTCTAAATTTATTAAAATATTTGTCAAATAACTTTGCAAAACCTTTTTTACTATCTTCATTAGCATTGTGCTTTTTTAATAAATTTGTAGATAACATAGGAGTAACAGTGAATCCTATTAGGATTGAGAATATCATAGCAAAGACGACCATAAATCCGAATTCTTTGAACATCTGACCTGCTAAAGATCCCATTGATGCCATAGGAACAAATACAACGATATTTGTCAGAGTTGATGCAAGAACTGCCACGGCGATTTCCATTGTTCCCCTGTATGATGCTCCAGCGGAATTTTCTCCGTGTTTCATATGCCTTATAATATTTTCAATTATAATAACAGAGTTTGTCACCAGAGTACCTACTGATACTGAAAGTGCCATCAGAGTAAATACATTCAATGAAAATCCAGCTAAATCTGCCAGTAAAAATGTTGAAACAAGTGTCACAGGCATTGAGATAGCTACCACCAGTGTAACTTTAAAGCTGTGAAGAAACATGTAAAGAACAAGCGCTGTCAGAAGTATCCCGAGGTAAATAGTTGTCATTGTATCATCAACGGCATTCTTGATAAATGTTGAGTCGTCTTTAACAACTACAAGATCGGAATTAGCCGGAAGACCTTTCTTTAGATTATCGATCTCCTTGAGAGCACCTTTAACAACATCTACCGTATTTGCATCTGACTGTTTGAAAACAGATATCTTGACAACTTTATTGATCTGCTCACCGTCATCATCATATTTATAATAACTTGCATAAGATGTCTCTTTCTCTAAAGTATCATCAATAGTTCCTATATCTTTTAAATATTTCGATCCGAAGCGTGTCGGTATTTTAATATTTCTAATGTCTTCAATATCATCATATTCCCCATAAACCTTTACAGAATATTCAGATCCGTCCTTTGAAATATTTCCACCGGGAAAATTTAGATTGTTGGTAGCAAGAAATCCCATAACCTGTAACGGAGATAGCATATATTTGGATAGATTATGATTATCTAGGACAATATGTATTTCTCTTTTCCTACCACCAGATGTTTCAATTTTTGATACACCGTTGATCCTTGCAAGTTTATTTTTTAGGTTATTATCAACATAATCAAATGATTCTTTTTCAGAAAGACCGGTCACGAATACAAGATCAAGTACCGCCTGAGCGTTAGGATCGAATTTTAAAATTACAGGTTGATAAGCATCCTCAGGAAAATCATTCATGATCGCATCAACTTTATCTTTTATTTCCTGATTTGCAATGTCGACATCTTTGTAAGTATGAAAGTTACAGATCGTGATATTAACATTTTCCATCATATATGATTGAACATAGTTCAGTCCACTAATGGTTGAAACTTCATCTTCAATTTTTTTTGTAATGTTGGTTTC
>JAQICF010000096.1 GCA_027858795.1 Candidatus Delongbacteria bacterium
TCTATGATATATGCAAATATAGGTAATTTCCCTACTCCTTGGAATGAAGGCGATTCACTATGTGTAGAAGTAAAACATGTAATCGAAGGTGGTCATTATGAACCCTATACAAAAGTAGTGCGATTCTATTTGTATTTAGATTATGCTGCGGATGCAATATTTTATGGGTTTGAGCCATGGATGTCTGGTACAGGAGATCCAGTTGCACTTACAAGATTTAAATCTGATACAAGTATTGAACATAATATGCCTTCTACAACTACATTAAAACAAAATTATCCTAATCCATTTAATCCAACAACGACAATAAACTTTTCACTGTTAAACGAAGGGCATGCAAAACTGAATGTATACAATACATCAGGTGAGATCGTTTCAGAATTGATAAATAATAAAATTTCTTCTGGTAATCATACAGTTAACTTTGATGGGGCTACTCTAAGTGCAGGAGTTTATTATTATATTTTAGAAGCTGATAATCATACTTTAAGTAACAAGATGATATTATTGAAATAAAAATTAAGATTCTGAAATGAATTCAGGATGACAGTTTTTTGAATAAGGAAGTCTTTTGGCTTCCTTTTTTTATTTAGTCAATTCTTTCTTTGTGTCTTTGTAAGAGATCATATTTTATCTTTTTTTCAATTTGCGAATAAGTTTATTCAGAAGTATATTCTAACCTGTTAAAATAAGTCATAATATTTAATTTAAAATCAGGTATAATATGGAAGTAAAAATAATAGTACTAGCATTGTACGCTTTAACCATTATAGGTCTTGGAATAATGGGAATGAAAAAAACCAAATCGTTCTCAGATTTTCTTCACGGTGGGGGGAAGGTAGGTCCGTGGATGAGTGCTTTCTCTTACGGAACAGCATATTTTTCGGCAGTTGTTTTCATTGGTTTTGCAGGTAAGATCGGATGGGGATTTGGTTTCTCGGGTGTTTGGATCGGGATCTGTAATGCATTGATCGGTGTTCTTGGTGTTTGGTGGTTAATGGCATGGAAGATCAAGCAAATATCTACCAGATATAATATTTCTACAATGAGTGAATATTTTGAGATAAGGTATAAAGCTAAATATTTTAAACTTTATGCAGCATTAGTTATTTTTGTATTCATGATACCTTATTCAGCCGCAGTTTTTCAGGGTTTGTCATATTTATTTGAAATATCACTTCCCGGTGTCGAATATTGGCAAGCCGTAGTAGGCATGGGACTATTTACTTCCATTTATCTTGTTATGGGTGGATATAAGTCAATGTCAGTTATTGATACATTCTTCGGTATGATAATGACATTAGGTGTTATTATGTTATTATTCTTCACTATTGATGGAGGTGGTGGAATAGCATCTATTGTGGATAGATTATCTGCTATCGACCCAAAGCTTACTGAATCAGTAGGTCCTCCGGGATTATGGCCGTTATTTTCTCTGATAATGCTTACAAGTGTTGCTCCTTTTGCAATGCCACAACTAGTGCAGAAATTTTATGCGATAAAAGATAAGAGATCTATAAAAATCGGTATGATAGCATCAACAGTATTTGCATTACTTATAGGTGGAATAGCATACTTTGTTGGTTCAACAGGAAGATTATTTGTAACTCCTGCATCATCTCCACAGGCTTTCAATGAAGCAGGAAAGCCAATATTTGATATGATAATGCCCGAACTTCTTACTCAGATAATACCTGAATATTTATTCATAATAATACTTGTGCTAATACTTTCAGCATCAATGTCAACTTTAGCTGCATTGGTATTAATCTCAAGTTCGACTCTTACAAAAGATTTTTATGCGGGATATATAAATAAAAAAGTTTCTGACAAGAATCTTACATTACTTACCAGGATAGCAAGTGTTGTATTTATTGTATTATCGGTTGCATTAGCATTAATGAAGCTTGATACTATCGTAGCAATTTTGGGTGTGTCCTGGGGTGCTATCGGTGCTGCATTCTTAGGTCCGTTCATTTGGGGACTTTTCACAAATTTCTGTAATAAATTCGGTGCTTATGCATCTTCATTTGTAGGGCTTGGATTAACGATCTATCTTTATGCTACAGGTTGGAGTTCTCCTGAAGCTGGAACAATAGGTATGATCGTATCATTATTATTGAACCCTATTATGAGTTTTATAGCAGACTTTATAATAACAACGTATAGAATAAAAAGATTTCTTGATAAAGATGATGAAAAGAAACCAAAATTAGGAAGCTACGCAAAGAAATAAGATCCTGAAATAAATTCAGGATGACATATGTAAGGAACGGTTTCAAACCGTTCCTTACAGCAAAAACAAGATTGCCACGGATCTTTGATCCTCGCAATGACAGAGGAATACAAAAATGAAAGTAATATTATCAGGATACAATCTGGACTCTGATACAATAGAGGAAATGAAAGAAAAATCCGGTTGGGATAAGGATAATATTTCTCCTGAAACCCTCAGTGCAGCTTATGCTAGGATCAGCAGAGATCCCAGAGATATTGATGTTTTAAGAAAAGCTGCCAGGGAAGAGGTTGAAAAATCCCGAAAGTCGAATCAGGCAATAATATTCGGTCTTGGTCATAGCTCAGTTGCGGAACATGCTTATTTCAACTTTGATATAATTGGATTATCCAGGTTTGCGGTAGAATATGTGCAAAAATTCAGATTTGCTTCATATACAGAAAAATCTCAGAGATACATTACACTGGAAGATGACTATATAACACCGAAAGAGATCATTGATGCTGGTTTTGAATCAGAGTTCAATGAAGTTGTAAGGTATCAAAATGAAGTCTACCAGGTGTTATATAAAGACTTACAGGAGTATTTGTTTAAAACATTCCCTGAGGAAATTAAAACAAAAAACGGTAAACGAACTGTTGATGGTTGGGCAAAAGAAGATGCTAGATATGTTGTTTCAATGGCTACAGAAAGTCAATTTGGAATGAGCATTAATGCCAGAAGTCTTGAGAATATGCTCCGAGAATTCGGGTCATCACCTTTAAATGAGATCCAGGAACTGGGCAAGAAATTATATGAGTTAGTTAAAGATCTTTCTCCATCAATTATAAAATACGTAGAACCTACGGACTATGATATTAGAAATCCTCAAGAGCTAAAGGAATTTGCTAAAAGTAAGTGTTTTACACCTGAGATCAATCATGGTGACAAAGATGTTACTCTTTTAAATATCACTCCTAACACGGATGACACGATATTAACAGTGATCTTATCATCACAGACTGGAATGAGCTTTGGAAATTGCAATAGATCTGTACAAGCAATGTCAGATGATGAAAAAGAAGCTTTATTCAAAAGAGCCTTGAACTATAGAATGGCTTACGACAGCGTAAGTAGGCATTTTGAATTTGCAGATGCATTATTTGAGATCAATATTAGTTCTACAAATTACGCTCAGCTGAAAAGACATAGAATTGCAAGTATTATTACTCACCCGTATGATATTGATCTGGGAACTACTTTACCACCGAATATTGAAAAGATCAATAGAACAGAAGAATTTAATGCAGTGATCAAAAGAACAGAGAAGTTGTTTGGTAAATTACAAGAAGAGATACCTGAATATTCACAATATATTCTTACAAATGCACATAAAAGAAAAATACTGGTTAAAATGAATTTTAGGGAATTATATCATTTTATGAGTTTAAGATTGGATCAACACGCCCAATGGGATATTAGAAAGATCGCTGAGGATATGAAAGAAGAAATAATTAAACATGCACCTTTAACAAGTATGATGTTCTGTGGCAAAAGTGAATTTGAAGATCAGAAAAGAATTGTGTTCGGTGAATAGAAATATTCTCTAATACATAAAAAAAGCCCTGATTCAGGGCTTTTTTTTTAGTCTAAAAACTTTGGAGCAAATTTTTCACTATCCATCCAAGCTAAAACAAGTTTCGGAATATTTTCTTTATCAACTTCTGATGTAAGTGTAAGCTTTAAATATTGTTTATAATCAGTAATCGCCTTTTTCATCATATCTGATTTTCTATAGGCAATACCCCTGTTGTAGTATAGATCTGCGCAATCACTCTTAAAATATATAGCTTTGGAATATTCTTCTATAGCTTTTTCATAATCACCGGTCAAATAATATATCAACCCTCTATTAAAGTAAGAATCAGGATTACTTGGATTTAACTTAACAGCTTTGGTGTAATTGGCTAAAGCCTGATCATATTTAGTACTTTTTCGGTATAGTCTAGCTATTAAATAATAAGGCCTATAATAATTTGAATCTTTAGAAATTGCCTGTTGAAAAAAATCTAATGCTTTGTCAAATTGTTTCAATCTAGTATATAATATCCCGAGGTTATTATATGCTTCTGCATAATTTGGTTCAAGTGCAATGGCTTTTTCCATTTCTTTAGCCGCTCTATTATATTCTGACATCTCCAAATATATTTCCCCACGTTTTGAGTAAGCAGCAGGAAAACTCAATGCACTAAGGTTGATCAATTTATTAAAAATATGAAGAGCTTCTGCATAACGAGCAAGCTTTATGTAAACATCTCCGATCGACAGATAAGCAGAAATGTATAGGTTGTCAAGATCTATAGCAATAGAATAGTATTCTAATTTCAAACCTTCATGATCTGTAAGATAACCTTTATTATACCATTCCGATGCTCTTAAAGCTTCAGTAAGTATTTGAATAAAATCTGAAGGTAATTTTTTTGTAGTTTCTTTGAGTGCATCAATTTTTTCAAAAAGAGCATGCATCCTATCATAATCAACTTTTATATGATTTCTTAGCTGATTATCAATTTCTATATCTATAAATTTTCTATCTATCTTCTCTAAATTTAGTTCCATAACTAAGTTTACAAGGTAAGCTGGATAACCATCAATTTGCTCTTCACCTTCTCGGTATATTGTAGTAGGCATTGTATTTCCAAGATACATCATCACTTTGTCTTTCTTCATATCCAGAGTAAGTAAAGAGTCATGATGTTCTAGGTATAATCCGGCCTGGATCAATGCTTCCTTTATTGCATCATACTTAGCAATGATCTTTGCATTTTCAATTGAAATGCCGGGATCTAAATAACAGATACCCTCAGTTCTGACGATGATCTTACCTTTTTGTTTTTCAACAAATTCATTTGAAAACAAATTCAGATTAAGTAAAAGTATTAAAAATATCGTGACACATTTTCTAAAATTCATTTATAATCCTGTAAATTGTTACGTTCGTCTGTGAAATAAAGTATAATTATATATATAAATTGTAGTAAATACAAGAATTAATTTTTTTTAAGAGACGAAACTGCTTTTATTGTTTTGACGATGATAAATAGTATGACAGATGAAAATATTATCGATGCGCCTGAAGGTATATTTAAATCGTAAGAAATTATTAGTCCACCAATAGAGGAAACAAATCCAAATACAATAGATAGAAAGATCATTTGCTTGAAATTTTTTGTTAGCATCCCTGCTGTTGCCTGTGGTATAGTAAGCATAGATATCACAAGGATTATGCCAACTATTCGGATATTCACAACAATCGATAATGCCACAATAGCGATCAAAGTGTAATTGATAAGATCAACTTTCACATTTTGGGTCCTGGCAAAATTTTCATCAAATGAAATAAATAGGATTTCCTTGAACATAATGAAGAAATATATAACCACACCCACAGTTAAAATTGAAAGATAGATCATGTCTGCTTGAGATATTGTCAGTATGTTGCCAAATAGATATGTCATAAGATCTGGTGCATAACCGGGTGTCATATAAATAAAAATGATACCTACTGCCATACCTAAAGCCCAGAATATTCCAATTGTCGAATCTTCTCGAACTTCTGTTTTTGCTGCAACTGCTTTAATTCCTACTGCAGATAATACACCAAAGATAGATGCTGTAATGATTGGATTTATCCCTAAAAAATAACCAAGCCCGATCCCGCCGAATGAAGCATGAGTGATTCCGCCACTGATAAAGACTATTCTTTTTGTTACAATATAACTCCCTACGATACCACAGGTAATACTTGCAAGTAAAGCTGTTACCATTGCATTTATAAAAAAGGAATAGGTAAAAATTTCAAACATTATTTATCTCCATTATGAACGTGATCTTTTAAAACTCTATGTGGTAATTTCCCGTGAGTAATAAGTTCAACTGGGCATTGGTATTGATCGAGCAGTTCTGTGGATATTTCACTACCGGAATGATAATGCAGAGTTTTGTTTATACATGCAATGTTCTTGATGTAAGAAGTAATTACACCTGTATCATGCGATACCATTATTATTGTAATATTTTTGTTCATTTCAAGAAGTATCTTGTATAGGTCAACCGAGAATCCGTGATCAACAAAGGAGTTAGGTTCATCCAGTATCAGTAATTCAGGTTTTGATATCATCGCTCTACAAAGAAAAACTCTCTGAGTTTGACCTCCTGATAATTCGCCGACAGGAAGATCTGTATAATTCTCTAAATGAAATTTTTTGATCAATTCTTCAACATCCTTTAGATCTTCATCTGTGAATTTATTCATTACTTTTCTTTTAGATAAAAGACCCGAAAGGATTGTCTCTTTTACAGAAATCGGGAATTTTTTATCATTAGAATGAAGTTGAGGTAGGTACCCGATATTTAATTTAGTTTTAAAATCAATTTCACCGGAAAAAGGTTTCAGCAATCCCAGGATAACTTTTAATAAAGTTGATTTTCCACCACCATTGGGACCAATAATTGCCAAGAAGTCATTCTTATAAACATCCAGATTAATGTTCTCTATGATCACTTCTTTATCATAACCGGCAGTGATATTTCTTATCTCAAGTATCTTTTCCATTTATTCCCTCTTATATCGCTAGTTCGGGTTCAAGATGTTGAACCCCTACTTCAATTCAAATTGAAATGTTCTGGCAATCTTCACCATGTTAACTATCCAGTTTTCAGCCAAAGGATCTAATTGAATTACTTTACCCTGAATGCTTTCTGCAATAGCTTTAGCTTGCTTAGTATCAAATTGCTGCTGGACGATTATTACTCTGACATTTTCTTTATTTGCAAGGTCAATAATTTTCTTTAATACAGACGGAGTTGGACTTTTACCTTCAAATTCAATTGGTATCTGGATAAGATCATATTGCTTGGCAAAGTAAGACCACGCCGGATGGTAAACTATAAATTTTCTATTATCTAAACCTTTCATGATCGTATTTATCTGCATATCAAGTTTTTCAATATCTTTTTGAAAAAGTGCATGGTTCTCTTCGTAATACTTAGAGTTTTCAGGATCAAATGCTATCATAGTATTGTAGATATTCTCAATTTGAACCTTAACAGCAGAAGGGGAGAGCCAAATATGCGGGTTAATTCCTTCTTCATCCTCATCAATATGTTCCCCGTCATGATGGTGATCTGCCATTATCAACTTGACACCTTTCGAAGTATCAATGATCTTCATTTTATTATTAACTGAACGAATCTTTTCCATCCAGGCTTTCTCAAATCCAATATGACCAATCCTGAAATAAAGTGGTGAGTGTGATAATGCTATAAGATCTGCTGGTGTTGGTTCATAAGTTGCGGGGCTTGAACCGGGAGGAACCATTACTTTTACTTCGAACTTATCACCTACGATCCTTTCAACGAAATACTTCTGTGGTAGTACACTTACAGTGATAATATTATTCTGCTTCATTTCTGTTGTACAACTAACAAATAATATGAATGTTAACAATGAAAATATTATTTTTTTAATACACATTGATCTTCCCTCGAAATTACTTTTTATATATTCTGCTTACTATTGTTTTAATCAACATAAAGTAAGGAAATTTATCGTTTTATACAAGCACAATAACGCATATTACCATATTGTTTATTCAGCATGAAGAAAGTAATTATTTAGTATTTGACAATCGTAATAGATTATTGTACTTTTTTCTATGAAAAATTTTCTTTATCAAATACTAAGTTTTTTGAATCGCTTTTCAGGGTTGTAATTTTTACAGTTCAGAACATATTAACAAAACAAATATTAAAAAATCAAAATAAAGAGGTACAAAATGAAAGTTGTAGTCTTAGGTGCAGGTATGGTTGGTAGTGCAATGGCGATTGATATTAAAGATCAATACGATGTTGTTGTAGCAGATATTAATGAAGAAGCTCTGAATATTTTAAAAAATGAATACGGAATGAATACTATTAAGGCTGACCTGAAGGATAAGCAAACAGTGAAAGATATTATTGCAGATGCAGATCTTGTAGTTGATGCTGTCCCAGGATTTATGGGTTATGAAACAGTGAAAACGATCATTGAATGTGGTAAGAACGTAGTTGATATTGCATTTTTTCCGGAAGATTCTGAACCTCTGGACAAACTAGCAAAAGAAAAAGGAGTTATCTGTATTACAGATATTGGAGTAGCACCAGGAATGTGTAATGTTATTCTAGGTTATCATGCTGAAAGAATGAAAGTTGATTCTTACCTGTGTCTTGTAGGTGGTTTACCTAAGAAAAGAACATGGCCGTGGGAATATAAAGCTCCATTTTCTCCTTGTGATGTTATTGAAGAGTATATCAGACCTGCCAGGTATAAAGAAAGTGGGGTAGAAGTGACTAAAACAGCTCTGTCCGATCCTGAACTAATCGAATTTGAACAGTGTGGAACTCTGGAAGCCTGGAACAGTGATGGTCTTAGATCTCTGATCAGAACTATACCGGATGTTCCTAATATGAAAGAAAAAACAATGAGATATCCCGGTCATATTGAGAAAGCAAGAATTCTAAGAGAGTCAGGTTTTTTCAGTCAGGAGCCTATAGATTTCAATGGCACAAAAATAACACCACTTCAAATGACGGAAAGGCTTCTTTTCTCAGATAAGAATTGGAAGTTAGGTAGATTTGAAGAGGAATTCACTGTTATGAGAGTAATTGTTACCGGTGAAGAGAATGGAGTGAAGAAAGAATATATCTACGATCTTTATGATGAGTACTGCACTGATACAAGAACTTCATCAATGGCAAGAACTACAGGTTATTCATGCACTGCAGCGGTAAATCTGGTAGCTAAAGGAATCTATAAAGAAGTTGGGTTGAGTCCTGCTGAGTATCTTGGTAAGGATGAAGCCAGTTTTAGAGGACTGTTAGAATATCTGAAAGAGAGAAATGTGAATTATGATCTGACGGTTAAGTGATAAGTGGCTATTGAATTGCTTAAAAAAAAATTGTATATTCTAATAGTATTAAGAGTTGTATAACACAATGAATGGATGTGATAATGCCAAAAGAAAAATACAGATATTTATGTTCATTATGCGGTAAAGTGATCTACGCGGATAAACTAAAACCTGGTGAAATATGGATCGATACGAATGATCTTCTTTGTGAAGACTGTGAATTCGGTATAGAGAACCTTCCAGTTAAAATTGATGATGTTAATACTGATAATGATCTTGAAGAAGAAAACGAAGACAATGATGACAGCGAATGTTTTTTTTATAATTAGTCCAATTCTCTGCCTTTTGTTTTCTTTTTAAGCTCCTACGGGAGCTTTTATTTTGCTTTTTATTTCTAAATATTTAGTTTCTTAAGTTTAACATTTCATTTGCTAAATCTTAATATCAAAGATATATTCTTTAAATTAGTGAAAAGATAAATAGAAAGCGAGACTCAACAATGGGAGCATATCCTTATGCGTGACTCTCAAGGGGATCTTATCCCCTTGACCGATGTAATCGGTGCGAATACAAAAAATAGATTGCCACGGATTATTCAATAATCCTCGCAATGACAAACAAAAAGGAAAACAAAACATGTTCGAACAGACTTTTAAAAATATTGATGACATTCTTTATAAAGACTCAGGTTCAGATAGTGAGCTTGATTATATCGGTCAGACTTCATGGGTTCTGTTTCTGCGTTACCTTGAAGATTTGGAGCAGGATAAGGCAGATCATGCGGCTCTTGAGGGTAAAGAGTATGAATATATTATTGAAGATAAATTCAGATGGCCTGAATGGGCTATGCCGAAAACTGCAGATGGTAAACTTGATCATCATAAAGCTTTGACCGGTCCTGATCTTGTTAAATTCGTTGACTATGAACTTTTCCCGTACCTTTCAGGATTTAAGCAGAAAGCAGATCATGCTCAGACTATTGAATATAAGATCGGAGAGATCTTTTCAGAGCTGAAAAACAAAATTCAGAGTGGTTATAATCTTAGAGAAATTATCGAACTTGCAGACGATCTTCCTTTCCGTTCAACTAAGGATAAGCATGAGTTAAGTCATCTTTATGAAACCAAGATAAAGAATATGGGTAATGCAGGCCGTAACGGTGGTCAGTATTATACTCCCCGTCCGCTGATTAGAGCTATGATTCAGGTTACTAAACCTCAAATTGGTGAAAAGGTCTATGACGGTGCAGTGGGTTCGGCAGGATTTTTGTGTGAAGCATTTGATTATATGTATAAGCACATGGAAAAGAACACTGATAATCTTAAAACCATTCAGGAAAAGACTTTTTACGGTAAGGAGAAAAAGAACCTTGCATATGTGATAGGAATTATGAACATGATCCTTCACGGAATAGAAGCTCCGAATATTATTCATACAAATACTCTCGGTGAGAACATCAGAGACATTCAGGAAAAAGACCGTTATCATGTTATCCTTGCTAATCCTCCGTTCGGTGGAAAAGAAAGAAAAGAGGTTCAGCAGAATTTTGACATCAAGACAGGTGAGACGGCATTTTTATTCCTTCAACATTTTATAAAATCACTCAAAGCAGGCGGAAGAGCGGCTATTGTAATAAAGAATACTTTTTTGAGCAACACAGATAATGCATCAGTAAGCTTAAGAAAACATCTGCTTGAAACTTGCAATCTTCATTCGATCCTTGATATGCCAGGCGGGACATTCCTTGGTGCGGGAGTAAAGACAGTCGTACTATTCTTTCAGAAAGGAGAACCAACAAAAAAGACCTGGTATTATCAGATGAATCCCGGTCGTAATATGGGAAAGACAAATTCATTGAATGATAATGACTTGAAAAAATTCGTTGAGCTTCAAAAGACTAAACCTGAGACAGAAAAGTCGTGGATGCTGAAGATAGGTGAAATCGCTACTGAAACTTTTGATCTGAGTGTCAAGAATCCGAATACTCCGGAGGAAGCACCTTTGAGAAGTCCTGAAGTTATTTTGGCAGAAATGGAAAAGCTTGATATTGAGACAAAGGATATTTTGAAATCGATAAAGGATTTGATATAAGAGTTGACAGTTGTTAGGGGCGTTATTCATAACGCCCGAAACGTAGGGGACGATTTCTTTTCGTCCCCAGAAACGCAATAATAAAGATAATTACAGAATAAAATAGATGAAAAAAGGATTGAAGAATATAAATAACAAAAATGATTTGATTAAAACAGAAGGGGAAAATCTTTTTAATAGGGTTGTTTTCATTTTTGAACAGGCACGGACAAATGTTGTAAGGGCTGTAAATAATAACATGGTTATTGCCTATTGGTTAATAGGTCGAGAGATTGTAAATGAAATTCAAGATGGAAAAGAGAGAGCCAAATACGGAAAATCAGTTATTGAAAAGCTATCCGATTTGTTAACAGAAAGATATAAAAGGGGATTTTCGACAACAAATTTACGCTACTTTAGAAATTTTTATACTGTTTACGCAAATCGCTTACCTCAGATTCGCCACATTGGAAGTGGCAAATTAGGTGATAAACAAAAACGCCACATCGGAAGTGGCGAATTGAAAATAAGGGAATTAGGGCGTTATGAATAACGCCCATACGGATACGCTCTGGGCAAGGGACTAAAGTCGCCTTGTCCCAAGATAAGATCGAAGAATAAAAATAGTAGGGTAATTTGGAACATGGTACTTTAGTGCTGTGTAACTATGGAGTTATAAAATAGATGAAAAAAGGCTGGGAAATAAAGAAGTTAGGTGACTTAGGTAAAGTCTCAATGTGTAAAAGAATCATGAAAAATCAAACCACACCAACAGGTGATATTCCTTTTTATAAAATTGGTACATTTGGAAAAACACCTAATGCTTTTATTGCAGATGAAGTTTATGAAGAGTATAAATCTAAATATTCTTTTCCAAAAAAAGGAGACATTCTGTTATCTGCTTCGGGCACCATAGGTAGACGTGTAGTTTATGATGGTAATCCTGCATATTTTCAAGATTCAAATATTGTTTGGATTGATAATAATGAAGAAATAGTATTAAATGAGTATCTCTTCCAATTTTATGGATTTTGTAATTGGAATCCATCAAAAGGCTCTACTATATCAAGGCTATATAATGATGATTTGAGAAGAATAACTATTCCTTTCCCAAAATCTCTCGAAGAGCAGAAAAAGATCGTAGCAATTCTTGATAAAACTTTCGAAAAGATCGAGATAGCGAAAAAGAATGTTGAAAAGAATCTGCAGAACGCAAAAGAGCTATTTCAAAGCGAATTGAACAGAATATTTTCGCAGAAAGGCAAAGGCTGGGTTGAGAAGCAGTTGGGGGCTGTAACTGTAATTATTACAAAAGGATCTTCGCCAAAATGGCAGGGAGTAGAATATATTACAAGCCCAGGAGTATTGTTTGTAACAAGTGAGAATGTTGGAGAAGGTAAGATTTTATTAAATAAGAGAAAATATGTAGAGGAAAGATTTAATCAAATAGAAACAAAGTCTATTTTGAAGAAAGGGGATGTTTTAACAAATATAGTTGGTGCTTCTATAGGCAGAACAGCAGTTTATAATATCAATGATATTGCAAATATTAACCAAGCTGTTTGTGCTATTAGATGTAGACCTCAAGAACTCTACAATTATTATCTGACGTATTTGCTTAATTCACCATATTTAAAAAATATTCTACATGACAACGAAGTTAATAATGCTAGGGCAAATCTGAGTTTAACTTTTTTTAGGAACTTAATAGTGTTACTGCCACCTCTCGAAAAACAAAAAGAGATCGTTGAAAGATTAGATTCATTAAGTTCAGATATAAAGCAATTGGAAGCACAATATTCAAAGAAACTTGTAGATCTTGAAGAATTAAAGAAAAGCATATTGCAAAAAGCATTTGAAGGAGAGTTGGTGTGAGTGATATAAAAAAAGAGCAATATCTTGTAGCAAATTTCATTGCATATGATGAGACCATAAAGAAAATAAAAAAATCTAGTAAGTTGTTAGCGCCAATTTTTGAAGCTTTTATAAATTCGTATGAAGCAATAAAATTAAAAAGGGAAATAAAGCAAGATCATAAAGGTTTTATCAGAATTTTGATTTTTTTAAAAACAGATCTTACTACTAAAGATCAAAAAAGCCATATTTTTGAAAAAATTATTATTGAAGATGATGGTATTGGATTTACAGATAGAGATTTTGAGAGATTTAAACGTTTAAATGATACTTCAAAAAAATTCTTTAACAAGGGTACAGGTAGAATTCAATTTATACACTTCTTTAATTATACTGAGATTGTTAGTGTATATTATGATACACAATCTTCGAAATATATTAAGAGAAATATTACACTATCTAAATCTGATAACTTTTTAAGAAGAAATGCTATTATTAGATTGGATGATGAGTGTATATCTGATAAAACAGAAAGTTATACAAAGCTTGTTTTCAAAGAACCATTAGATAATGAGACGGGATTTAGTGAATTAGACGAAAAGATAATTAAAGAGAAATTGATTAATAATTATTTATCCTATTTCTGTGAGAATAGAGATGATTTGCCTGAAATAGAAATCATAAAGATTGTTGATGGAAAACATGAACTTAAAGAAAAAATTCAGAAATCCGATATTCTTAAGGCAGATAAAGAAATTAGCTATAAAGTAAATAAATGGAAATATTCAACAGATTTAAACTCAATATATGAGACTGATGAAAGTGAAAACATAAAATTAAAATCATTTAAATTTAGTCAAAACGAATTGAAAGAAAATAAACTATACATAACTTGTAAAGGGGAAATAGTTCAAACCCTTGATTTAGATTGCTTAAGAAAATCTGACCATGTCAACAACAATAGGTATTTATTTTTCATTTCTAGTAATGTTTTAGATTCAAGTTCGGCAGATACAAGAGGAGATATAAGTTTAAAAACTAAAACACAATTAAAGCAATACTATAAAGAAACAAGTATGTTTGATAATGAAAGTCACATAATAATTGAAGATATACAAAATAATGCTAATTATGCAATTTTAGCCAATTATGAAGATATTAAAAAGTATAATGAAGAGAAAGATCATGAAATAGAAAGTTTAAGAAAAATGTTCCTTCTTAATGAAAAAACAATCAATGAATTAAGAACTCAACATAAATTTAGTGTGAATGATACAGAGGCAGATATTCTTGAAAAAATTTATAAAGCAGATGCAGCAATAGTCGCAAAAAATGACGCGAAAATAAAACAACAAATTCAATCACTCAATGATTTAAATACAACTAGCGAGAATTACAATGAAGAATTGAATGAGATTAGGGATGATTTAGTAAAAGAAATCCCTTTTCAAAACAGAACCGGGCTTGCTCAATATGTTGTAAGGAGGAAACTCGTTCTTGATTTGTTTGATGTTATATTAAAAAAGGAATTAATGATTCAAAAAGAAATTTCAAGTGACAGTAATAGGAAGAATATAGACGAAAAATTATTACATAATTTAATTTTTAAACAGAGTTCTGAAGATCCAGACCAAAGTGATTTATGGATAATGAATGAAGAATATATATATTTCAATGGAGTATCAGAAAAAATATTTAAAGATATAAGTTTCTGTGGTAATAAAATATTTAAAGATGTTTTAACAGAAGAAGAAGATCAGTATCGACTTAAACAAGAAGGTGATGCTGATAAAAAACGACCAGACATATTATTATTTCCTTCAGAAGGAAAATGTATTATTATTGAGTTCAAAGCACCAGATGTAAATGTGTCAGATCATTTAAATCAAATAAATAGATATGCATCTCTAATTAATAATTTATCAAAAGAAGAATATAAATTCACTACATATTATGGGTATCTCATTGGAGAGAATATTGATGTTGATGATATTAAAGATAATGACGCTGATTTCCGATCAGCGCACAGTTTAAATTTTATTTATCGTCCGTATAAGAGGATTATTGGCAAGTTTGAAAAAAGTGAGGGATCATTATACACTGAAATAATAAAATATTCTACTTTATTAGAGCGAGCGAAAATGAGGAATGAAATATTTATTAAGAAATTAGGAATTAAGTAAAACAAATACTTGAAGAAAATCAATTGAAGTGGAGTTTATGTGAGCAGTAAAATCTTATGTGACGGTTTATGTGATAGAATTTGTATTATTTGACATATATAGTTAAATTCAGGCATAATTCTTATGTGATGGATAAAGGAAATATTATTAAAAACTCTTGACAATCGTTAACCTATTAGTTAACTTAAAATAAAAAGATATACAAGAAATGAATACAAAAAGCGATCAAATATACGAAGAAGTAAAAAAACTATTTAACTCCGAACCTACACCAAATCAGAAAGCATGGAGATTAATTCACGAATTTTATCACATGATCCTAACAGAAATGGAAGAAAAGAGTATTACCAGAGCTGAAATTGCAAAAAGACTCGGTAAAAGTAAAGCCTCTGTTTCAAAGATGTTGAATAACACTCCTAACATTACTGTCAAAAAAATGGTTGAACTGGCAGATTGCGTAGGTATTGATCTTAAATTAATTACAAATAAATTAGAAAAGAAGAAAAAAAATAAGATTAAAATGTTTAGCCTAAAAGATCATATTCCAGAGAAAGAATTAAATGCTTTCTGCAAAAAATATAAGATAAAGTCATTATCATTATTCGGATCTGCTATTAGAAATGAACTAAAACCTGAAAGTGACATAGATATTCTGATTGAATTTGAAAAAGGAGCTACACCCGGTTTAATCACTTTTATGGGTATTCAGCAGGAACTGACAGATCGTATTGGAAGACAGGTTGATCTTAGAACCCGTTATGATCTAAGCGATAATTTTAGGGATTCAGTAGTCGCAGAATCAAAGGTAGAGTATGTTTCAGGACGATAATACTAGATTAAAACATATGATAGAAGCTTGTGAAGAGGCTGAATTGTTTTTAGGTACGATGACTTTTGAAGAATTGAATGCAGACAGGAAAACTTTACAGGCTATTACGAGAGATATTGAAATTATTGGGGAAGCTGCTTCAAAAATCTCTGTTGAATTGAAAGAAAAACATAGTAGTATTCCTTGGGGTAGTATTATAGGTATGCGAAACTGGCTTATCCACGGATATTTTAATATTGACAGTGAGCATATATGGGGGACTGTTAAGAATGATATCCCGGAATTAGTTTCTAAGTTAAAAGAAATAGGGTAAAAGCTATGAACGAAGCACAAACGGAATTTGAATATATTGATCCAGCTTTGAAAGAAGCGGGTTGGGGAGTTGTTGAAGGAAGTAAGATCCGTAAACAACATCCAATTTCTCAAGGTCGTTTACTTGGACAGGGTAGAAGAAGTCAACCTTTGAAGGCAGATTATGTACTTCAATACAAGAATAGATACCTTGCTGTTGTAGAAGCTAAAGCCAGAGATATTTATTATACAGACGGTGTTGGTCAGGCAAAAGACTATGCGGATCGTATGAATGTTCGTTTTTCTTATTCTACGAATGGACTTAAGATATATCAGATAGATATGGATAAAGGGGTAGAGGGTGATGTTAAGAAATTCCCTTCTCCTGATGAATTATGGAATTACACCTACCCACCTGCAATTTCAGACAGACAAGCAGAGAGTGATTCCTGGAAAGAAAGACTATTTTCAGTCCCTTTCGAAGATAAAAGTGGTACATGGCAACTCAGATATTATCAGGATAATGCAATTACAAAGACTTTAGAAGCAATTGCAGAGGGTAAAGACAGAATATTACTTACGCTTGCCACAGGAACAGGTAAGACAGCTATAGCTTTTCAGATAGCATGGAAATTATTCCATGCAAAGTGGAATATCAACAGAGATGGTAAAAGAAGCCCAAGAATTTTATTTCTCGCAGACAGAAATATACTCGCTGATCAGGCATTTAATTCATTCAATGCATTCGAAGAAGATGCACTTGTTCGTATTAAGCCATCAGAGATTAAGAAGAAAGGTAAAGTCCCAAAGAACGGAAGTATATTCTTTACAATATTCCAAAGCTTCATGTCAGGTCCCGAAGACACACCGCATTTTGGTCAATATCCTGAAGATTACTTCGATTTTATCGTGATAGATGAATGTCACAGAGGTGGTGCTAACGATGAGAGTAACTGGCGAAAAATAATGGAGTATTTCAGTCCAGCAGTTCAATTAGGATTGACGGCTACACCTAAGAGAGATGTCAATACTGACACCTATGAATATTTTGGAAAACCTGTTTATATATATTCATTGAAAGAAGGAATAAATGATGGTTTCTTAACTCCTTTTAGAGTAAAAGAGATTAATACTACAATAGATGAATATGAATATACTTCTGATGATGATGTAGAAACAGGGGAAGTAGATGTTGAAAAGAAATACACAGAGAAAGATTTTAATAAAATTATTGAGATCAAAGAAAGAGAAGCATACAGAGTAAAACTTTTTATGGATATGATAGATCAGAAGCAAAAAACTCTTGTATTCTGTTCTACTCAAATACATGCTTTGGCAGTTCGTGACCTCATAAATCAATATGCAAGCAGTATAAATCCAAATTATTGTCACAGAGTTACAGCTGATGATGGTGGAATAGGGGAGCAGCATTTAAGAGATTTTCAGGATAATGAGAAATCTATTCCAACAATTCTAACAACATCAAGAAAATTAAGCACCGGAGTTGATGCACCCGAAGTAAGAAATATAGTTCTTATGAGACCAGTAAAATCAATGGTTGAATTTAAGCAGATAGTTGGTAGAGGAACAAGATTATTTGATGGTAAAGATTATTATACAATTTATGATTTTGTTGAGGCTCATGATCATTTTAAAGATCCTGCCTGGGATGGCCCACCATTGGATCCACCTGAATATGATAGAAAAGAAAAAGATCCTTGCCCTGTTTGTGGATATAAAAGGTGTATTTGTGGAAAAGAAGAAAATGCAGGCTATTGTCCTAAATGTAATAATGACCCATGTGTTTGTGATGAACCAAAAGAAAAGATGATAAAAGTAACCTTACCTGATTATAAAGTCAGAGAATTTGATTCAATGATAAAAACTTCATTCTACAGTCCTGAAGGAAAACCAGTAAGTTCAGATGAATTTATAAAAATACTTTTCGGTGATATTCCTAAATTTTTCAAAAACGAAGAAGAACTTCGTAAACTATGGAGTCTGCCTGACACAAGAAAGAAGTTACTACAAGAATTAAGTGATAAAGGATATTCAGCTGTACAATTAGAAGACTTAAAGAAGATTGTGCACGGTGAAGATAGTGATCTATATGACGTATTATCTTATGTAGCTTATCATAGTCAACTTGTACCAAGATTAGAACGAGCTTCAAAAGCAAGATTATACTTAAACGATTACAATCCTGAACAACAAGTATTTCTAAACTTCGTTTTAGAGCAATATGTAGCTACCGGAGTAAGTGAACTTGACGATGCAAAACTTGCTGATCTTTTAATTTTAAAGTATAAAGCTTTACATGATGCGAAAGAAGAGCTTGGAGATATCCCAAGTATCAGAAAAACGTTTATACAATTTCAAAAACATTTGTATGAACATAAAGTAGGGTAGACCTAGCTATAAAACTAGCTATAAAAACAGGGTAGATGTTCTACCCTGTTTTTCGTTATTCACTAAAATTAAATAAGAACTTCTTGGGCTGATTAATATCGTCTTTAATCGTTTTTAATATCGATACTGAAAACATTTTTACTTTTGTTCCAGGCTTAATATACATCATTTTATTTTTGTCGCCACCTTGTGATCTCATCCAACCTTTTGGGATCAGGATAGTCTCTAATTCATTTTTATAGAAAGAGATCAAACTATCTTCAGCCAGCTTTGCATTGGAAAATAATAATCCTTCACCTACAGGTAATGAATATTCAATAATATTATTACCGTAGAAGTCTGATTTTCTTACTTCGTTAAAGATTGCACCATCAAAAATAGTAATTCCAAGATCCTTGATAATTTTCACATAACCTTCCTGAGTATTCAAATTGATATTTACCACAGTATCTTTTTTCATTTCTTTTGCTGTATCGTTTTTTGTTTCTTTGTTTTCTCCACAACTTGTCAATGATATATAAAGAACAACAACAATCAATATTGAAAACAATTTTCTAAACTTCATTGAATACCTCAATTTCTTTAATTTATAGTTTCTAACATAAATATACAGAAAAAAAATCATTTTGCAAAAATAGAAGCCTTTATATTTATTGTAAATTTGTAAAAGATATAATAGACAGGGAATAAGCATTGTTGTTGAATTGAAATGATGCATTTTGTACAAAACAGCTTTGATACACCCATTGAGTTTACATAATATATATTATACGACCTTGGGTCGGTTTGGGGGTTTGGGTTGGAAAGATGAGTTTTTGTATTGGATTGTATTAAATATATGGCATATAGATAATTGTACACAGTTAAATGTTTAAATCATGTGAATAAGGTGTGAAATTGAACAGAGTGTTGTGAATTGTGTAAAATTGTTTTGAATTAAATTATCTATCGTTTTTAAATAAAAACTTAAACTCCCCTATTTTAACGAAATAGAAAAAGTTTTATATGTTAATGTTTGGTAATTTAAAATCACAAAGGATGAAAATGAATAATCTACAGTTAAAAGGATAAAAATTAAAGCAGGTATGTTGCATTGAGAGATTCTTTTATTATATTGTCATTATGTTAAATAAAAAAAACGAGGTGACAAAATGTTAAAAGAAAAGAAATGTGACAAGTGTAAAAAGTTGAAGAATGATGTAAAGTATGTGCAAGATCCTTATGGTAAGTATCCGGAAGGATCAATTTCTACAGATAATACAGCAAATATGAATCTTTGTTATGATTGTTTAATGGAAATAAAAAAGAATCGTTTGCTATAAATATAGTTTCAATGTATATTTATAGTGATAGATAGAAAAATAACATGAAGCACTATAGGTTCAGTGATAGAAGTATATAAATAATAAAGAGGTAAAAATGAATAATGAAAACAAGAAAGAAGTATGTTACAAATGCGGTTGTGAATCGTCTGAAATAGAATACAGACATGTTCACATAGAAATGAAGCCTGAAAATGAATTATTGTATGGTGCTATGCAATGGGTATGTAAGGAATGTTATGAAGTGTACAATGATGATTGGGAAAATAAATCAAAACAAAAAAAAGAGGTGTAAAGTTGGCTAGAGACTTAAAAAAAAGAGCTGAAGCATTGATTGAAAAATTAAATGGAAATGTAGAATATGAAACAGAAAATGAAAGAATAGTAAAACAGGCTCGTGGAACAATGCGAAAAATTAGAAATCTTCAAAAAGAATTTATAGCTGTAAATTTAGCAGTAGTCTCTTCAGTAGTAAAAAATGATAAAGAAATAATTGAATTAGTAAAAGATTCTGTAAGTTGTGCAAAAACCATTGAAAAGGTAATTTTTTATAAAAAAAAGGAAGAGGTGTAAAGATGGGTATTAAATATAATTTTAGAGTTGAAAACCCTCAAAAGTTAAGTATGGAAAAAGAGGGGGTTAGATGTGATGATGTGATTCAAGGTCATTATGAATTAGAAGAAGGTATTGTATTGCATGAATGTGAAATTTGTAAAGAAACCAAGTTAAATACTTCGTACAGGTATTTAGATGAAAAAGAAACTGCCAGATTAATTAAATATGAAAGATCAATCGGATCAAAAATAAAAAGCCATTATTGGATATGTAAAGAATGTTATAGTAGTATAATTGCAGTAAAATATGGTCAAATAAAACCATATCCGCTATAATTAAGTGCTATAACTTAAAAAAAATTAAAGATAAGGTGTAATTGTGAAAAGTGATAAAATTAAAAATGGTGTGTATTATAAGGTTAAAGAAGGTGAAATATTATTTCAGTGCGAGATCTGTAAAGAATTTTCAGATCGTGGCAATTATAAAATAAATAGCGAATATACTAAATTTGCGTTTAGGTGTTCAAAATGTAATGATGTAAAATTTGGTGAGATTGAATATTCATTTGATGCAAAATATCTTGGAAGACCACCCGTATATGACGTAAAGTACAATATTAAATGTACAGAATGCGAAAAAGATATTCATAATGATATTGCATTTGCAAAAAGCATAAATGATGATATAAAAATTATATGTGCAGAATGTAAATCAAAAAAATAATAATACTTGAGAAAATTGAAAGCAATGTATCATTTATCTTAGATAGTTTTATATGAATGAATTCATAGTTTTTCTCACCGGCAGGAATTGATCTAGAGTTATTAATAGGATAAGTCTCCCCTCTTTTAAAATTATATGATATTGGTATGAGCTAAAGTGTGATGTAATTGATATGTGTAAGTTGCAATTATAGAATTGATTATCTATATTAAATACAAGTTTAAAAAACAACTTGTACAAAAACAAAAAATGAATAGGAGAAAAAATGAGTAAACAAAAGTGTGAAGTTTGTGAGAATGAATTTAATATAAGTGAATTGATACCATCGGTTCAATTACCTCCAGGTTTAAAATCAACACCATTAACTGACGGAGCAAACAGCAAAATAGTATATCGATGCAGAAGTTGTTGGACACCTATTATAGGCATCTGCGAAGAATGCGGAAAGAGTGGATGGCTTAACAAAAATGATAGAAGTATAGATGGAATTTGGTATTATTTCTGTGATAAAAAATGCAAAGAAAAATATTTAAATAAAATAAATAATATTTGTGAAGATTGTAAAAAGAATCAAGCGACTAAATTTATGTATGTAGAAAATGAAAATGGTAAATGTAATTCAGTAATTTTTTCTCCTGATCATGAAGAGACATATGAGGGAGACATTATTGAAGTATGTGAAGAATGTTCAACAAAAGAATGCTATAAAGAGCCAATATTTAAAACTAAAGTTGATAATTAATCAAATTAGTTTATAATATCCTTAGATTTTTTATGAGTAACGATCCATATTCGCTAAATTAAAATATAGTTAATATTTATGGACCGCATCTTCCCTCTTGCTATGAAATTGTCTTGCGGATAAAATAATTAATCAATTCAAATTCTTGACATTTATGATTATAATAATTATATATCTTTGTTATAAAAATACATGGATAGTAAAATGAGTGAAACAGTATTAAGTATCTTGAAAATATTTATTTCAACAGGATTGGGAGCACTTTTTGGATCAAAAGTAGCATTTCACTTAGAAAGAAAAGCAAAAATTGATGATGAAACCAGAAGAAGAATTGAATGTTTAAGAAATGTTCAATTTATTTTAAGCATGATGCATTTTAATCTTTATTCTCAATATGAAGAATTTGCTGAAGAATATATAAAAGAAAACGAACCTTATTTAGATTTACGTCAAGATTATAAAAGTGAAGTTAGTCAATTTAAATTCCATTTTAAAGAATTGAATTTCGTATATGCTATTGAGGAAGAAGATAAAATTCTAAATATGTTATCAGTTGTTGAAAGCAATTACATACATATTTTAGGAATGAATAAAGTAAGAAATGATAAATATTCTGAATATCAAATCTGGTTACAGAAGGGTAAGCTTGATATAATGGAAGATGATGATGAAATAGAAAGTAGTAGTGATGATGAGGGAGCTAAATTTAATAAATATGTAAAAAAGGCATCTAATAATGACCTTGAATTGTGTAGAATAATATCAGAGTTAAAAAGGATTACAAACGGTATTTATGAAGCTCTACCTGAAGTAATAGCTTCGGCAGAGTTGTTGTTCAGTAAGTTAAATGATACAATTAAAATTATTGATTCTAAACAAAAAAGATTAGAAATAAGAAATTATAATGATAATGATGTAACTGAAAAAAAATAATAGGTGTAAAGATGGCAAATAATATAATGGCTTAGTTAATGAAATAATAAATAAAAAAGAGGCGTAAAGATGGCAAGGAAAACAATTCAAGAAGCGAAAAAATTAAGTAGAATTATCTATGATTTTAAGAATAATATTATTGATCAAGACGAACTTAGTAGAAGGTTGGATTTGAGTCTTGAAGATTATAAGAATGAAATTATTAATAATGAGAATGATTTTCTAAAATCTTTAATAGAATTTGTAGACTCAAGTAAAGAATACTATCAATCTGTTAGAAATCTAAATCCAATTAAGGATAAACAAGAAATAAAAAAAATAACTAAGATTAAGACAACAAAATATAACAATTTAAATCAAATTATTGAAAATTATATTACTAACCATCATGATAAGATGAATGTTGTAGATATTGTAGGTATAAAGGATGAATTCTTCAGTATGTTAGAAAAATATGCAAAAAAAGAATAATCAATATTCTGAAATTAAAGAAAAAAGGTCAGTAAAAAATCTGACCTTTTATATTATTTGTCTATATTTCGATAAACTCAATATGACAATATTTTAATCTACTGTAATACTCTTTGATACATTCTTCGGCACGTCTGGATGAACACCATGTAACGGCACATGTAATTTGTTGAGATATTTCATCTTTTTAACACTCATTCTAAACGCTAAGAGCTGTAAAACAACCATACTTGAGAAAGTTGAAAGCAATGTATCATCTGTCTTAGGTAGCTTTATATGAATGAATTCATAGTTCTTATCACCGCTAGGAATAGATCTTGCGTTATTGATAAGATCATCGTTCTCTTCGGCTATCAAATATGTATTTGCACCTCTGATCTTATGAGTGTTGATCTGAGATATAGTTAAATTAACATCCCTGGTTTCCGGACCGGTAACAAAGATCAATGGATAATTTGTATCAAAAGTTTCTTCGATCTTAAATTTGCTTATAACATCATTAAATATATTGCTTGCTTTCGTTGAAATATTAAAAGGCTTAACAGGCTCTATCATATAGCTACTGATATCAGACAAAAGATTAGCTGTATCCTTTTCATTTAGTTTAGCGTCCTGAGCTTTCTTAAGAGCATATTTATTCATTGTTTTATTGTATTTAATGAATTTTTCTATGTCCTTTGTTCCAAATATAGTATTGAATCCTAAGATAGTATTTGGGCCGTGTTTAAATTCTGATCCTTCAATTCCCTGTGTGTGGTTCAATACCGTTTCTCTGATCTTTAAAGATCCTTCTTCAGCGACCGAACTTACTTTTGTAGCTAATATATGAATACTTGGTTCCATATATAATGAATCAGCCATTTTATCAACTTGAGTTCCACTGGTTTGAATTGTCTCATTGATCAGATCAGGTATATATTGAAGATTTTCTTTTCTTCTGTCTAACTCATCCTTGATCAATTTGTATTGCTTCTTATCTTTAATATCTTCCAGACGCCTCTCACCTACTTTTATAGCCAAATAATAGAACAGTAACACTTGATTCATATAGCTTTTAGTAGCCGGAACAGCTATTTCCGGACCGCATTTGATTGGTAAGTAAAAATCACATTTTTCCTGAGCAAGAGTTGAATTTTCATTATTAATAATAGTGACTTTTTTAACTTTTATTCCACTGTCATCGATATCATTGAATATATCAATAAGATCTTTCGTCTCTCCACTTTGACTTACACCTAGCAGGACATCATTTTCTCTTATTGAATTGGAGTATTGCCCTCTGAAATTCCCCGGTAGAATTGGAGCGATCTTAATACCAGCTATCTCATTAAAGAATAGTGCAGCTGTCTTAGTTGCATTATAAGACGTACCACATGATATTGTATATATAGTAGAGTGGTTTTTCCATGCATCAAATATAATTTCGGAGAATAAATCAACATGTTCATGGAATTTCTTTAATTCTCTTAATTCTGCTCCTATATCAAGTACTTTAGCAGCTAAAATATTATTCTTCTTGTACTCAACACCTTCAATAATATCTAAGAAAATATTAGAATATCTTGAATAGAATTCTGAGACAATAAAACCCTTCTTTTTTACGGCTTCAATTAAGTTAGGTAATGAGACTGATATCTCTTTTGCTATTTTCTCGAACTCTTTACTGCTTTTAAACTTAGAGAATATTTCTTTTTGTTCAGATAATGATTCTGTTCGATATATTTCTTTGGAAATATCAAGAACTTTTGATTTCAACTTAGCCTTATTCAACAATTCATCAAGGTCATTTGTAGTCTTACTACCTTTATTGAAGAATGTTATCAAATTCTTAGAACTTTCTACCTGATTGTATATTTCCTGGTGCATAAAGAAATGAAATTGAGGATGAAGCTCTGTATCTTCAGCTCTTAATTTACTCCTTGTTGGCTGAATGTCAACTTTATCACCTTTTTTTCTTTCTATGAAAGTGCCATCTTTTTGCTTTATCTTCATATCTTTATATGAATAAACCTGATAATTGTTGCTATCATATTCAATAAAGTTACCTTCTCTTAGATTGATAAGGTCTTTTGTGAACTTTAATACAGCCGTTAGGTCTGAAGATAGTAGAATAAAATCATTGCCGTCAATCTGCCCTTTACCGGCATACAAGCTACTTCCAGCTTTGATTGCATAAGATTTTTCTGTAACAGGGTCAACTATCACAGCTGCAAATGAGCCAACAGCTTTTTCAGTTGCGTCAAGAATCGCGTTAATCATTGCTTCTCTTCTGATATTGTGATCATTATGTTTGCTGTCAGGATGCTTTTCGAGGTGTAGATCAAAATAATGCTCCACAGTATGAACAAGCATCTCACCATCGTTATCACTTGTTATTTTATGACCTTCTTTTGTTAAAAAATCCTTTAAAAAATGAGTATTGGTAATATTGCCGTTATGAGCTCCGTATAAATATTTTTTACATTTAACTACGTGTGGCTGAGCATTTTCCTTAGTTACTGCTCCAAAAGTTGCCCATCGGACCTGACCGCAGAAGATCTTCCCTTCCATGTCGGTAATACCAAGTGTTCTAACTAATTCTGATGGAGCACCAACATCTTTCTTTAAAGTGACATTGCCTTTATCATCCTGAATAGCAGCACCAGTAGAATCGTAGCCACGATATTCTAAGCTCTTCAATAATTGGGAAGCATATTTACCCATGTTTACATCATATTTGGCAAATGATAATCCCAAAACACCACATCCCATTGCAGGAATAGGTAGTTTTATAGTGAATTTACCTTTGTTTTCTATCTTTTCAGCAAGTTTACTCAGTTTCATAGATACAGGTCTCCCCTTTCATATATTTAAGTACATTTATTAATGTGATGAAAATATCAATATTTTCACAAATAATCAAGAACTTATAATCTAAGATTATTTTTTAGGTTATACTTGGAGTAGTAGAATGTGTTCAGGATGACGATTATTTATCTCGCCTGGATTCCCGGATCAAGTCCGAGAATGACAAAACTTAAAAAAGATATAAACAATGTTATTGTAATACTTTAATATGATAATATAAAGGACTTTACATAACATACTATAAAAGCTTTAATAGTCGTGCTATATTTAAAATAAACGAATTTGTTTTTGAAATGTTGAAATAAGGCTTTTGAACGGCTCCAAAACCTTTAAAAAATTTCTCGATAGGCTCTATCATACTACCTTCAAAATCAAATTTATCCACAACAGTAGATGCGAACTTAATTGCTTCCCAGAGTAAAAAACTTGTGGCACCACTGCTTCTAAATTCAGGATCACTACCGCTCATCAGATAATAAGCACTGTTTTTATCCCAAACAATATAAATTGCAGAATGTACATTTCCTGCATCATCAACTGCAAAAGTGATCCTTCGGGAATTATTGGCTTTTTGAATATTATCCATTCTTCTTAAATACTCATAGGAATAGCTCATATCTATCCCCTGCCTTTTGAATGTGCTTGAATTAAGTTCATAGAATTTCTGCAGGTTGTCAGAGGGTGTAATAGTAACTAACTTCTCAGCTTTTTTGATGTCAGATTTGATATTGCTTTGAAAGTTACTGTAAACTTCGTCTAAGTTTTTCAAGTTTTCTATAACGTAGGTATAACGAGTGGTCTGCTTGAATCCTCTCCAATAGAACGGCAACCAATTATCCATAGAATAATGGAAATTTATGTTCATGTGGTCAAAATCAGGTAATTTCTCAATTATCTCATTGAATATCTTTTTCTCATAACTTAGCTTTGAATTGTACTTCATATTCTCAGGATATTTTATCCATGGTCCTGAAAATTGTGTGAGTTTTGGTTGTAAAATAAATGAAAAACCATGTTTTGTTGCTTTAAAATACGGAAATACTGCTATGATTTTATTGTCTTTTTTTACTAAAATCACATCCCACCTGGATGGATCAGTCACAGAATCCAGCCACCAATCTCTGAAAAATATCGGAAGATCACTTTCTTCGTCACAAAACATTCTGTATTCTAATTTACTTTCCATCTCTTCCTTACACTTTGAATTTGTTTGTTTTAACTAATGTATCCAATAGCAGTTTGTTTTTCAAGTAATTATTTACAAAAATAAAAATCAGACTGAGTTTATCGAAGTATTAAACTTTTAGCTTAAATCAGGTACGACATTTCGATTAACTCAATGTGACCTGAATTCGTTGACTATGATAGATTAATTATATATATTTAGTTCTTTAGTAGTATACTATTGTTTAAGAGTGGTATGTTAGAACTTAATTTAGAGTAAGGTAAACAATGAAAAGAACACTGATATTATTCATAGCACTTATTGCAGGGGTGGTTTTTGCGAAGCAAATAAATGTTGTATTTTCTGGCAGTAACAACGGGTATTACAGGGACTGTGGTTGACCTGTAGAAAGACTCGGCGGTCTTGCTGAGAGAAAAACTTTATTTGATAGTTTGAAAATGGATCAACCTAATACGATTTTTGTTGATACTGGTGATATTCTTAATCAATTTAGCTCAAGTAGTGATAATGACATTGTGGCTGGGGTATTTCCACATCTAGGCTATGATGCTATTTGCCCCGGAGATCAGGAATTTATAGATGGAATGAGCTTTTATAAGAACAAATTGAACGGTAAATTGCCTTTTATTTCAACAAATCTAAGTTTTGCTGATAAGGAACTTAAAATTGAAGAATATAAGATAATTACACTTGAGAACGGATTAAAGGTAGGTATCACAGGTGTGAATTTTAATACAGGTTTCAGGTACCTGATCAGATCAGAAGCAATAGCTGAAGGTGATGTTATTGTTGATAAAGCTTTCGAAAAGCTCAGAAATACTTTGAAGAAATTGAATGAAGAATCTGACCTTGTAGTAGTGTTAGCCCACTTTAATAGAGAGGGCATTGTAAAGACATTAGATCATGTAGATGGTTATGATATTCTGATCGGTGGTCACAAGGATATAGAATTCTATCATCCAAGATTGGTTGATGGTAAAGTTTTTGTTCAAAATGGGAATGATGGAGAAAAGATCGGTAAAGTTGTGTTTGATATTGATGACAAAGGTAAAAAGAAATTCACATCTTATGAATTGATTAAAGTTCTTAGCGACAAATATACCAGAGAAAAAAATATAGAAAAAATGATAAAGGAACTTGAAGAATAGATGAAAAAAAGATCGATTTTATTAAATTTCATAGCGATAATTTTAATATTAGCTACAATATTATTTGTAACTTTGGATATGAAAGTCATAAATAAGACCGTTGTAGATAAAAGAAATTCATTTATGCTCGAAATTCCGAAAGGTTCAACTATCAAGCAGATAGCAGAGATTCTGCAGCAAAATAAAATAGATGTTTCAGTATTTGATCTTAAATTTGTTACAAAGTATTTTGATCTGGACAGCAAACTAAGATATGGAAGGTTCTATATTCCTGAGAATAGATCGTTCACGACCAAAGAACTTGCAATATTCCTTACAAGGAAAGGTATCTTAACCAGAAATATCACTATTCCAGAAGGATTGAGGATCAGAGAAATCGCAAGTATCCTAAAGAAGAGAATGAATATAGATTCGGCAGGATTTGTTCAATTGACAAAGAATAAAGAACTGCTAAAAGAGTTCAATATCAAAGCAAACGATCTTGAAGGCTACCTCTACCCTGAGACATATAATCTAAATGAAAATGATAAAGCTGAAGAGATCATCAGAAGAATGGTCAGCAATACTTTCAGTAAGATAGATTCAATATCTGAGGAAATCTCAAATAATAAGATGTCACTTCATGAAATAATTACATTGGCATCGATCATTCAGGGTGAAGTAATGGATAGATCAGAGGTCTATGATATAAGTGCTGTTTACAACAATCGAATAAAGATCGGTATGCTGTTACAGGCAGATCCGACAGTTCAATATATCCTGGATAAACCAACCAGACTCAGAGAAAGACATATAAAAATAGATAATCCATATAACACCTACAAGTACAAGGGTTTACCGCCCGGACCTATCAACAATCCGACTTTCGCATGTATTGAAGCTGCTGTTAAACCGGCAGATAAGCCATATCTTTACATGGTTGCAAGAGGAGATGGTGGTCATTACTTTAATTCCACATTGAATGGACACATAAACGACAAGAAAAAATTTGATAAATATAGAAGAGAAATCTGGAGGAAAAACAGATGAAAAGAATGATAAGTATCTTGCTAATGGTCATCTTAGCTGTATTTGTTTCATGCGCAAAAAATGACAAACCTAATTCTACTACCGACAAAGTAGAAGTTGAAAGCCACAAGATCATCGCTCAAGGCTGGGGTGAAACCGAGGAAAAAGCTTTGCAGGATGCAAAAGATGATGCTTTAAGACAATTTGGTTTCAAAGTAATTGAGAAAGATGGAAAGCCTGAATTGATCCCAGCCGGTAAAATATTGAGGCATACTGTTTTGAGTGCTTCGTCTGAGATTATTGAAAAAGGTGAAAAGTGGTGGGATGTTGAAATAGAAGCACAATTAACGAATATATAATTTCAATGTACAATTGATAATTTAAAAACTGTAGGGGATGATTCCCATTCGTCCCCTCTTTAAAAACAAAAGATCCTGAAATAAATTCAGGATGACAAGAATAAGTATTGTAGTAATTCGTTCCAGAGAAATAAATTTAATGACGAACAAACTGAATTCAAAACAACAGGAAGCTGTCAACCATATTGATGGACCTTTGCTTATAATAGCAGGTGCAGGCAGTGGCAAAACAAGAGTTCTTGTTGAAAGAATCGCAAATATTATACTATCCAAGAAAGCTGATCCAAATGAAATCGTTGCTGTTACATTTACGAATAAGGCAGCGAAGGAACTTAAAACAAGGATCATTCAGAGAGTTGGAGATTTCGGGAAAATGACTATTGCAGGTACTTTTCATTCGATTTGTGCTGGGATCTTAAGAAAATATGCTGAAAGAATTGGCTATACATCTAACTTTGTGATCTATGATTCAGATGATACTTATAAAGTTGTGAAGAGAACGATCAAAGATATGAACCTGGATTCAACCGGATTTCCATACAAGAAAATTGCACACATGATATCTAACTTTAAAAACAAATTGATATACCCTGAGGATTATAATCCGGATCTGGATCGTAACTTTCACTCAAAGATAAAAGATATTTATAAAGGTTATCAGGATGAATTGGTTAAATGCAATGCTTTTGACTTTGATGACCTTATCTGTATGACCATTAAATTGTTCCAATCCAATGAAGATCTGCTGTTCGAGTACCAGAATAAGATCAAATATATCTGCGTAGATGAGTATCAGGATACAAATTATGTTCAGGATTTACTGGTTAAGATGTTAAGCAAGATATATGAAAATATCTGTGTTGTTGGTGATGAAGATCAATCCATCTACAGTTGGAGAGGTGCCGATATAACCAATATCCTTGAATTTAAAAAGAAATTTAAAAAATGTAAAGTTGTCCAACTTGAGGAAAACTACCGTAGTACAATAAATATTCTCAACATAGCAAACACAGTTATAGCTCAGAATACTCAAAGGTTAGGCAAGAAATTATTCACAAATGCTGATACTGGTGATAAAGCTGTTATGATTTCATCAGACTCTGATATAGAAGAAAGTTCAAAGGTCATTGATATAATCACAGGTTTGATAGGTAACGGTTCAAAATTGGAAGATATCTGCATTTTATACAGAACAAACTCACAAAGTCGTTTACCTGAGGAGAATCTACGAAAGAAAGGTCTTTCCTACGTTATCGTTGGTGGAGTAAAATTCTATGAAAGAAAAGAAATTAAAGACATTACAGCATATCTTAAGCTGCTTTTGAACCCAAAAGATAATGTGGCATTTGAAAGAATTGTGAATTTTCCACCTAGAGGAATCGGCAAAACAACACTTGAAAAAGTTAGACATCACGCTTTTACCAATGAATTAACGTATTTTGATGCACTAAGAGAGAATAAGAACATTTCCACATTGACTGATAGCTCAAGAAGGAAGATAGAGAGATTCTTAGAGCTTTACGATAAAGGAATAGAGAATCTGACAAAAATGGATGCCGAAGAACTTTGTGAATTTGTACTTGTTGAGTCAGGATTGAAAAAATATTATAGTTTGGAAGCTGAGAAAAATGATTCAGATAAGAAAATAGATAACCTTTATGAATTCTTAGCAAGTATTTCTGAGTTTACGGCTAATGAAGAAAATAACACACTCAGAGATTTCCTTGAATCCGTGTCATTACTAGCAGGTATTGATTCATACAACGATAGTAAAAGCAGTATAACTTTAATGACTGTTCATTCAGCAAAAGGATTAGAATTTGAGAATGTGATCATCATAGGAATGAATGACGGGCTCTTCCCTATTGTCAGGGATGATACTGCTGATAAGATAGAAGAAGAACGAAGACTATTCTATGTTGCAGTTACCAGAGCAAAGAAAAATTTATATCTATCTACCTATAAGTTCAGGAAAAGATATTACGGAGATTTCAATGGGTATATTCCATCAAGATTTCTGAAAAACCTGCCTGAAGAATCAGTTGATATGAAGGATTATGACCATATTGACAGGTCAAACCTAGATTATGAAAGAAAAAGTAAATATGAAAATACATACAAAACTCATCAAATAGATCAATTCAATGAAAGAGACCTTGTTATTTCGAATCAATTCGGAGAAGGTATTATTTTGATGATCGAAGGTGAAGGAAACAGGCAGACGTTAACAGTTGATTTCGATGAATACGGGATTAAAAAACTGCTGACGAAGTATGCAGGATTAAAACTAATGGAGAATTAAAATGTTTTTTGGAAAGAAGCTGACTGAATTCGACATATACAAGAAAGTATTACAATATGCAGTTCTAAATAACGGAGTTATATCCAGCAAGAAATTAAGTAAGATATACAAAGATATAAAACTTGTAAAAAACATATTAAACGAACTATACAGAGAAAATGCGATCTCGGTTTTCGTAGTTGAAGCTGGTAGGTCAAATTATGTATTCCATTCATTCCCGGAGAATTACAGACCTGTTGAAATATCAGACGCTGAGGAACTTAAACAGATAGTGATCGAGCTTTCAAATGATGATGAAGATGGGCAGGTATTTCTTTCAGATATCTTATTTGAAGTGGAGTTGGATGTTAATGATGTACTTGAGCTGATGAACGAGGTATGTGATAATGACCAGATCACAATGTTCATATCACCTGGGAACATAAAGTATTACATGGTAAAAACAATTGACAATGGATAATTTACAATTGACAATTATTCTGTAGGGATGGACCCACGTGTCCATCTGGAAGTGATTTAAAATAGGGACAGGTTTGAAATTATTAGTATTAGGCAGCAGTGGTGGAGCACCTACAAAGAAACGGAATTGTACTTCCTTCGTTTTAAAGTTGGAAAGTTACGGTATTATGCTTGATTGTTCAGAAGGTACACAGAGACAATTACTACTCGCTGGATATAAAGTAAGTAAGATCAGGTATATATTCATATCTCACTTACACTTTGACCATATAGCAGGATTGATTCCAATGTTATCAACGAAAAGTATGTTTGGAATTGAAGGCAAAGTTACCATAGTTGGGCCAAAAGGTCTGAAAAAGTTCATTGAAATGAATCTGGATTTCGTGAAAAGTAAATTTCTCTTTGAAACTGAGATAATTGAAATAGAAGATGACTCTGAATTAACATTTGAGGATTTTAAGATAAGCACTCACCTTCTTAAACATAGGCTTGAAAGCTTCGGGTATAGAATAACTTTCAATGATAAACTTGGTAAGATAGTTAAGGAAAAACTGGAGAGCTTGGGATTGTCAGAAGGACCTGTATGTGGTCTGTTGAGAAAAGGTGAAAAGGTCGAACTTGAAGATGGTAGTTCAATTACTTTAAAGGATGTTGCAACTGAACCTACAAAAGGTAAGATATTTGCCTATGTAGGTGATACTTACCTATCAAAAGGAATATATAAGACAGCTGATAACGCAGACTTTATGCTTATTGAATCAACTTTTCAGAAAGAGCATGATGAAAGAGCAGAAGCACGAACACATTTAACTTCATACATGGCAGGAAATATAGCTCAAAGATCAAAGGCAAAGAAGTTAATGCTTTACCATTTCAGTGCATCATATACGGATCTGAATAAATTCAAAACAGAAGCAGCTGAAAAATTCAGTGGAGAAATATATCTCGCAGAAGATTTCATGGAAATCGAGATAAATTAACAATTGTTTTGTAGGGGTCGCAGATCTGCGACCCCTACGAAGATAAAATAATAAAAAATTTGAACAAGGTGGCTTTGACCCCTTGAAATAAAGGAGAGAAGAAAATGCAAGAGTACAAAAAGGAGTTCATTAAGTTCTTAATCGACAACAAATCATTAAAATTCGGTGAGTTTACATTAAAATCAGGTAGATTATCACCCTACTTTCTAAATACAGGTTCGCTTTACAGTGGTGAAGCAATAGCTAAACTGGGGAAATTCTATGCGCAGGCAATAATGGACAATGTAAAAGATGAATACAATGTTGTTTTCGGTCCAGCTTACAAAGGAATTCCTTTAGCAGTTTCATGCGCAGGAGCACTTTACAGTGAATTCTCTGTGAATAAAGATTATTCTTTCAACAGAAAGGAAGCAAAAGGTCACGGAGACAAAGGAATGCTTGTCGGAAAGCAGCTCAACGGAGAAGATAAACTTATTCTTATTGATGATGTGATAACAGCCGGAACAGCTATCAGAGAGTCAATTGAGATATTGGATTCTGTTGGAGCTCCTAAGATACAAGCTGTTGTAGTTTCTGTTGACAGAATGGAAAGAGGTAAGGGTGAAAAATCAGCTATTCAGGAATTAAGAGAACTTTACAGCATTAGCTTCTTCCCTATTGTTTCTATTGTTGAAATAATTGAGTATCTTGAATCGAATAAAGATATTATCTCTGAAGAGCTTCTCGGCAAAATGTACAAGTATCGTGAAGAGTACGGGGTATCGTAAAGACGACCAAGTTGGGCGTCTCAATACAACACTCTGGATCCACGTGTCAAGCACGAGGATGACATAGTAAGGGATGCAGGAATGCATACTACATCGCAAGAAATATAAAAAAGGAAACACAAGCGCATGATAAAACAGAAAAGAAAATATAAACTTTATTTCTATTTGGTGAATTACAATGAACTGAAAGATCTTTACAAGAAAGATCTTGAGATCCAGTTTGATAATATTAAATCTTTGATAAAAGTAAAACTAGAAGAACTTGGAGCTAAAATAGTTTCTCATGATCACAGATCAATGTTGATAGATAATCCAAGAGTTAAAGATTTTGAAACTATTTATAAACTTGCAAATAATTCAGTTGAAATATTCGGAAGAATAAATGAACTGCTAAAAGATCTTAAAGTGACTATGACATTTAAAATAGGAATACTTCTAGATGATGAGGTCAATAAAAGACATCCTTTTAAGAAAAATTATTCAGCTTTAGAGGTGAAAGAACTTCAATATATTATTTTATCTGAGAAAGCAGCCGTATCAATAATTGAAAATTATAATATCAGTAAATCAGAATTCTCAGGTATTTGGTTTACCGATGGTAGGGAAATAAGTCAGAGTGAGAAATTAAGAAAAATATATTTGAATAGAGATGAAGAAGAACAAATATTATCATATATAGATAATTCTAAAGAAAAAGTTCTATTGCTTACAGGCGAAATAGGATCAGGAAAATCTCAAATAATAAGAGAGATCGATAATATTTATGATGGTCACAAATTGTTAATATCTTTGAATGAAAAGAAGCATTCTGTACGAGAATTCAGGTTGGTTATTGACATTATGAATGAACTTTTATTCGGTATTACAAATGACCCGGGAGATATTGAAAAGGTTAACAATTATATTAACTCATCTTCCCTACCGGTTTTAAATAAAAACAACCTTTCATTCTTCGTTAATAAATATCATGGTGATGTTGATCATTCCGATCATAAATTTGATCACATAACTGTGGTTGAAAATTTAAAACAGGCATTAAAAGATAGTTTAAAATTGAATATTTCCCATTTCAATAGAGCTGTTTGTATTATTATATACAATTACCAGTATCTAAACGGATCATGTGAAGAAATATTTTTAGATGTAGTAAGGAGAGCAGTTAAGACTAAATTTGTTTTTGCTTCAAATGACGCAGACATTCTAAATGAGAAGAATGTTGATTTCAAAACTATTGATGTTGGTAATCTTGATAAGAATATGATATCCCGATCTTTAAAGTTGATGTTCCCTCACAAGATAATACCCAAAAAGACAGTTGATCTATTCTTTGATGTTACCGGTGGAAATTTCTATATACTCAAAGAATATGCTCAGCATTTGCTCAACCAAGGCATTCTTAACATACAGGATAAAGTTGTAAAGTTGAAGGACTTTAATAAAGATGATATCCCTGATAATTTATTTGATATTTTTGAAAACAAGCTGAATTTTTTAAGTGAAAATGCAAACAATATCTTCAAAATCATTACTATCTTAGGAGACGAATTCTATTTCAGTGATCTGGATTCTTTATTGCACAATCTCAACTATCCAATGGACGAGAAAGCTGCTTTGAGAGAATTATTGGACAAAGGATTAATCGACAACGAAAACAATTACTATAAGATCGTTGAGTTATCAATCGTTGAATCGATCTACCAATCGATCAATCCTAAGAATAAAAAATTGCTTCATAATCTTCTAGGTGAGATCTTCGAACAAAAAGGCATTGAAGAATTTTCATTTAAGATATTCTATCATTACTATAGAGCTAAAAATTGGGAAAAGTTATTTGCTATAAATATGGATCTGCTGGAAAGTTCACATTCTCAATTGAACTTTAATGCTTTAGAGAACATGATCGACATCAATGATCGTACCCTTTACAATAAGGCTGTGAAAGATGATAAATTCCCGACCGAGCTTTGGTGTAACAATATGATGTACTCATACTGCTTGGTAAGTAAATCAAATATTAAGCAATATATTATAAAGTATGAAAAAATCGCAAAAACATTATTGGATAAGGATCAAAAGGAATGTTATTTAAGTATGAATTATTATCTAGGTATGTTATATAACAGAAATAACAATCTTAAAAAGTTACAGAATCTCTGTGATATTTCAATCAAAGAAGCTAAAGAGATAAAATCTTTAGAACACCAGGCTAACTTTCACAATCTTAAAGCAAATTTCTTTCTTCATCAGAAGAATATCACTAATGGTGTGGGTGAATTGAACTCAGCCATAAAATTATACGAGTCTATCGGTTATAACAAAGAAAATGATCTGCTGTTAGAGAATAAAGCATTATCTGCTTATTTGAACAATTCTTTTAGAATAGCAATGGACCTGTATAAAGAATTGGGTGAGAAATATTTCAAAAACAACGACTATTCAAAGATATATGAGATGACGGAAAAGACAGCTTTGATCTCATTTAAGATCAAGGATTATAAACAAGCTGAAGATTATACAAAGCAATTGATATCTTATTACAAAGATTCTGATAACCTTGATAAGCTTTACGAATACTCTCTAAATTTGGGAATTATTCACAGTAATCAAAATAGATTCCTTCAGGCTATTTCTACAGTAGAATCTATCATTGCCGGTCTTGAAACCACTAAGAATTATAAACTTCTTTTAAAGGCATACCTGACACTTGGTATTGTTTACCAATATTATGATGAGTATAATTTTGCTGAAAAGACTTTTATCAAAGCTCTACAATTATCGAAAAAGGTTAAATCATTAAACTCAATTGAATCAAATTACAGACTTGGAATTTTACTGCTGTTCTCAAACAAATGTAAAGCTGCAAAAGGTTATTTTGATAAAAACAAGCCATTGAGATCCGAGGATGAATTAAAAAAGCTGAGTTTTGTAGGTTCTGACATAGCTAATTTGACTATTGTTAAATATACTCCTGAAAACTATGACAAGCTGATCCTGACTTTGGAAGAAAATGCAGAAAAATATGACGTCGAGACAATATTTGAATTGTATTTGGCTTTGTTAAAGATATTGTCAGAGAAGAAAAATCTTATAAAAGTTAAGGAAGTTATTAAGAAAGCATCTAAAATGACAGCTTTGATAGGAGATTCTAATAAACTTGCAGAATATAGAAAGTTGAAAAGATCGATACTAAAAACTTCACCGAAGAATAAATCTAATTTATCTCATGATAAAAAGGTCAGTCCTTCAGTCAAGAAAAGATTAAGTAGAAGAAAAACGAATATGTAGATAACAATGGACAATTAAAATTGTAGGGATGGACCCACGTGTCCATCTGGAAGGGAATTAAGATACAAAATAATAAGGAAATAATATGTCTAACAAAGATTATTTTATAGTAAATGGTGGAAAGAAGCTTAAAGGTGATATCTATGCTTCTGGCAATAAGAATGAAGCTCTTCCAGTAATAGCAGCTACATTATTGACCGATGAAGAGGTTATCCTATCAAATATTCCCAATATTATTGACACAAATATCATGATCGAGATTGCAAAGGACCTGGGAGTTAAAGTTAAGAAGATTAAAGCTAATAAATTTTCTTTCACTGCAAAAAAGATAAACAAAGGCTATCTTAATGATAGTTTAGCTTCAAGAATTAGAAGTTCCTTGTTATATATGGCACCGGTTATCATAAGAAAAGGATCTATTACTTTACCTTCAACAGGTGGAGATAAGATCGGTCAGAGAAGAATCGACTCGCATTTAATTGCATTCCAGGAACTTGGCGTAAAGATCGATGATAAAAAAGCAGGATGTAAACTTATAGGCAAGAAACTTGCTGGAAAGAATTTTACTTTTGATGAAGCTTCTGTGATGGCTACTGAGAATGCGGTTATGTTAGCTGTTCTTACTCCGGGAAAGACTTCTATATATAATTGTGCTTGTGAACCTCACGTTCAGGGGCTTTGCAATTTATTAGTAGCGATGGGTGCAAATATCAAAGGGATCGGGACGAACATGCTTGTCATAACCGGTGTTAAGAAATTACACGGAGCAAAGCATACTATCATGCCGGATCATATTGAAGTTGGTTCATTCATAGGACTTGCTGCAACGATCGGTAATGGTATCACTATCAAGAATGCCTACACAAAACATATGGATATCATATTCCCTGCATTTGCAAAGATAGGGTTGAATATTAAAGTAAACAAAAAAGATATTTTTATTCCCGGTGGTCAAAAGTTAAAAATCATTGATGACTTCGGTGGAAAGATACCGTCAATAGCTGACCAACCATGGCCAAGTTTCCCAGCAGACCTTACCAGTATTATGGTCGTAGCTTCATTGTTTTCTAAAGGAACTATTATGATCCATGAGAAAATGTTCGAAGGAAGATTGTTCTTTGTTGATTCACTTATCAGAATGGGTGCTAAACTGGTACTATGTGATCCTCATAGAGTAGTTATTACCGGTCCAAATAAGCTTCACGGAGTAGAATTATCATCACCTGACATCAGAGCAGGTATGACTATGCTTATAGCAGCTTTATCAGCAAAAGGTAAATCGGTCATTTATAATATCAAGCAGATCGACAGAGGATATGAAGGAGTTGAACTTAAGCTAAATAGTCTCGGTGCAGAAATTAAGAGAATGACTGAATAAAACACGGGCTTCTCGATACAAATGTAAACATTCACTCTAAGACCGTGTTCTTAATTTATTGTTCATCGAGTGATTACAAAGTGATATTATCGAGATGAAGGTACTAAATGTTACATTATTCTTTATACATATCTGGAACAATATTCATTATTGTTTTTTTCTATCAAGTGTACAGGTTACTCAGAGATGCTCGTAAAATGCAGAAGTTTAACCACAGGAAAGTATTTAATATGATATCCAGATGGTATGAATATGCTGATATCTCCAGAACAAAACAAAATAGTGATACTAACAAATTAATATCTATTGAAACAGAGATAGATAAATTGTTAGATACTAAGGTCATGAAACCCTCCTCCCTATCTTTTAGTGAGAAATTCATATCTGAATTTTTATTTGCAAAACAACATACAACTGAGATCAAACTTGATGCTATCTTATTTGAAAGAATTGCAAGGCTGGATCTAAAAAAGACAAGACAGGGCTTAAAGATATTTTCACTGGCTTTTGGAGTGAAATTCACACTGGAAAACTATTCATTTGTGAATTTCTGGACAATGCTGAAAGGTAATCATAATATATTCTCTAATAATCGTACGGATCAAACCAATAGAAAATATACCTGGCAGGATATTGAAGAACCATTTGGAGTTCTGAAATATTATTTTGAACAATAAATCGTTCGTTACAAGGGGATGAATCCCCTTGTTCAATCACCAATTCAATGGATTATCAATAATATATTGACGAATAGCATATAGTTCCTTTTCATTTCGAATAATGTGATCATTGAATGATCGTTGCCATTTGAATGTGGTATTTGGATTTATTTCGTTGAAATTACGTGTCACATAATGTTTGAACGATCGAACCATTTCAGACAAACCATGTGTTTTATTTGCCTTTGTAGGGGACGGTTTCTTACCGTCCCCCTGAAAACCAAACCCATTACCGTCCCCTGTTATAACAAATTCCATGTTCGGTTTTGGTTTTGTATTTTGTAGTGGTTGGTTTTTTACCCACAATTGTTTTTGCATTTCAATGGTCGTATGGGTTTTTGGAAAAGGGGACGATAAGAAATCGTCCCCTATGGGGATATCGTTATCAATTATGATTATGCAATGTATGTGATTGGGCATTATAATTGTTTCATCCAAAAAACAATTTTTGTGATTATTTGGTAAATCATTTAAACATTGTTGTGCTATATTTCCAAATTTATTTAATATCATTTTACCATTTTCAATATAACCAAATCTATGTTCCATATCTTCTATACATATCGTCACAAAATAATATCCATTTTGTGAATAATCATATCCTTGTAATCGGGTTAATTTTCTTTCGTCACTTCGTTTATACATGCTATATCCATTTATATTTTAACATTATAAATGCAATATAACACTGGCAACAGGTCAAATAGTGACCTTTTGGTATTTATTTTTGATTTTTTTGCGTTTTCAACAATCGTTGTAGGGGACGGTTTCTTACCGTCCCCTGTTTAAAACGTTTAAAATAACGGGATGCGTAAAAACGAATTAAAATAACGGGATACGTTAAAACGTTTAAAATAACGGGATACGTTAAAACGAATTGAAATAACGGGATGCGTTAAAACGAATTAAACAAAAAAGGGGACGATAAGAAATCGTCCCCTACGGGCGTTGTTGGATTTGTTTTTACGGTGTTGGTTGCATGATTTCTGTAAGTTCACTTTTTGAACCGTTCATATAACCATTTGCAAAATTAGCTTTATCAAATTTTAAATTTTTAGTTCTAAAAATTTCATCAGCTTCAGTTACATGTGTAGGTATTGCATTAGAATTACTTTTTATAAGAACAGTATTATCTTGAGTAACTCTTGAAGTTAATTCTTTTAAAGTTGCATTTCTTCCCATAGAAACTTTAACATCTCCACCACGATTAATAATATCAAAATCATATCCTGGTGCAATTGAATCCATATTACTATATTGCCAAGATGCAAATTCATTGTCTCCTTTAATAACTCGTAACCAAGATGCAGTTGGACTTGTAGGTACTTCAGAAAGTAATTCATATTTAATATTTAATGAATCGGATTTCTGGGACGAATGTTTTTTGCGTTTTATTGGGGTCGAATGGAAATCGTTGTTTGGGGTCGAATGGGAATCGACCCCTACTGGGGTTACGGTAAATGAAAAACCGGCATCATAACCAGTTTGTCTTGCTTCTTCATCTAACCATAAAACCATACTATCTCTTTCTGCAGATGTAAATTCACCAGGAACTAAATAAATTCCCAATTTATTACCTTTACTCCATGCTTGACAAATGTTTTTCTTTCGTCCTTCTGCTAACATTTTATTAGTAAGTTCAGAAATGTCATTTCCCATAGCAACTTGTTCTGCAATTGCAGAATCATACAATGGATGATTTTCTAAATCAGAAAGTAAAACGAAGTCAATATTTTCTTGGAAATATTTTCCAGTTTGAATTGTATCATTTCTTTGAACTCTATCAGTCATAATTACTCTTGAAATATATGAACCTTTATCTTCGCCACCAACAACAGTATTCATAAAACCATCTTTAGCGATTGAAATATAAATTGAATCATTAACTGAAATTCTACTAGTAGTATATTCTCCTAAAACATCAGTCATAGTTGAATCTAAATCTTTAAATGTTCCATTAGCTAATAATTTTTTAACAACAACCTTTGCATTTTCAATTCCTGTTAAATCTTCTAAAGCTCTAACAGTACCTTGAATTCTTTTTGCATTTTCAATTTTCTTTAAATCGTATTTATTAAAAATATGAGTTCCACTACCTAAAACTCCAGATATAGTATCTGTAGTTGCATTCTCAATATTACTTGTATCCCAAGGATTAATTTTTACTTCAAAATTATATGTGAATTTACTATCTTTAGTTTCTTTTTTATCATCTTTAGTAATTGCAATTTGTTTTTTCCAATTTTTACTTTTAGCAAAACCATTGCCAAAATTTCTCAAAACAAAACTTTCACCATTAACATCAGTTATACTGTAAAAACCGTTCATTTTAGGAACTTCAACATTTTCTAAACCAGAAAAGTTTTTCTTAAAATCAACTTGACCTGCAACATTGTAATGAGTTACATTTTTAATATTAGGGATATTAAAACCTAAGTTTCCACCTTTAACTTTAAAGTCATAATTTACATTTTCAAATATTGTATCAATTCCAGAAGAATCACAAAAGAAGTTAAAGTATGCTCCGCCTGAATTTAAAGCTTGAGTTTGAGTTTCAGGAGTTGTTTCAGGATCTAAAGTTCTAACAGTTACATCTGCATCTCTTCCAATTGAAGTAGTTCCATCTAATCTTGTATCAACATAAATATCAATAGGTTCTTCTACAGCACTAGCTTTAGAAAAAACACCATTACCCAATAAAGTCATAAATATCAGTGAAAATAATATTGTATTTTTCATAATATAAACCCCGATTGTATATTTACTTTATTGTTTCAATGTATCAAAATAATATGAATTATTCAAATGAAAAAAAAAGAGAACAAGGGGTTTCAACCCCTT
>JAQICF010000109.1 GCA_027858795.1 Candidatus Delongbacteria bacterium
GAGGGGTGTCAGCCAATAGCTGACGGGGTGGTAGAACTATATTTAATAATAAATATCTCTTTTACCTTTTTTGATCTCTTCTACATTCTTCATAACTTCAATTCTTTTCTTAGGATCTAAAACATTCTCTGGTAAAGTTCTTTCAATGAGTGCATAACCTTTTTTCTTTAGTGTCTCGTCTGCAAAATCTTCAAGATACTCAGTAAAAGTAAATACGGCATTAGGATAACAATGAGCTTTTATAAGTCCAGGTTTTGCAAGGTCCATAAAATCCTTACCTACTCTTCCAAGTCTATAACAACCTGTACAGAAACTTGGGATATGGTCCATGTCAACAATATCTTCAATTACTTCGTGAAGTGACCTGTGATCACCTAACGAGAACTGTGCATCTGAGTGGTCCTTCTTTGAATAACCACCAGGATCAGATTTAGAACCCGCACTTATCTGAGAAATACCTAAGTGAAGAGCTTCTCTTCTAGTTTCTGCATTTTCTCTGGTGCTTAAAATAATACCTGTGTAAGGAACTGTAATTCTAAGAATAGCGATTATTTTTCTAAAATCACTGTCTGTAACAGGATGTGGTGGATTTGAAGCCACATCAGAACCAGTAGCAGGTTCTAATCTAGGAACTGAAATTGTATGTGGTCCAACTCCGAATTTATTTTCAAGGTGTTTTATATGCTGTAAAAGTGCCATGATCTCATATTTATAATCAGTTAGACCGAACAGGATTCCTATACCAACGTCATCGATACCAGCTTCCATTGCTCTATCCATTGCACCAAGATGATAATCATAATCTGATTTTGGACCTGATTGATGCATCTTTCTGTAAGTTTCTTCGTGATAAGTTTCCTGGAACAACTGGTAAGTTCCAATATTCGCTTCTTTTAGTCTTTTATAATCTTCTACTTCAAGTGCTGCTATATTAACATTGATCCTTCTAATATTACCTTTAGGTTTCTGAACTGCGTATATTGTCTTTAAAGCATCAATAGTATAATCAACCCCATTTCTCCCAAGACCTTCTCCTGAAACTAAAAGAACTCTTTTATGACCTTGATCTATCAGTGCTTCTGTTTCCAATGCTATTTGTTCCATCGTAAGAGTATTTCTTATAATTGATTTATTACTCTTTCTAAAACCACAATATAAACATTCATTGTTACAGATATTGGATACGTAAAGAGGAGCAAAAAGAACCAATCTCTTTCCATAAATTGTTTCCTTAATAAAATTAGCAACTTCAGCTAACTTATCAATATTTTCTTTTCCTTCAACAAGAAGTAATCTCTCAGCTTCTTCAAAACTTAAACCCTTAACTTTCCTGGCTTTCTTTAAGATCATATCCAATTCTTTTTCATCAGGAGCAACCGCATTGCTTAGATATTCTTCTATCTTTTTGTTGTCGATAAAGTTTTTCATTTTTATTTCCTAAAGTTAATTAGTTTCAAATGTAATATACAAATATATCGATACAATAACATGAGAATAATCACATTTGTGAATTATTTCACAACTGTATCAATGGACAAAAAAAAAGGTGGGGAAATCCCCACCTTTAAGTCAATTACTTTACTAAAGCTTCAAATTCATCTCTGAATTTTTCGACCATCGCTTTGATCGGAACTGAGAAAGCTTCACCTGTAGGGCAAATAGTAGTTCCCGGTACTGTAGAACAGATATTAATAATAGTATCAATATCCTGCATAGTACCTTCACCGCAAATAACTAGCTTCTCAAGAAGCATTTTAAGAGAATCTGATCCATGACGACATGGAGCACATCTTCCACAGCTCTCGTGAGCATAGAACTTAATTGTTCTATAAGCAAGCTCAGGAATTGAGAATTCATCGTTTATAACCATTATACCACCAGATCCAAGACCTGTACCATGCTTTAGGCAAGAATCATAATCCATGTTAAGATCATTAAGCTCGTTAGCTTTAAGTATCTGAACTGAAAGTCCACCAACAATAGCAGCTTTAAGATTACCTTTAACTCCACCTGCAGCTTCAAGGATCTTATTGAAAGGAACTCCCATAGGGTATTCATATACACCAGGCTTGTTTACGTTTCCACTTACTCCGAAAAGTTTAAAACCAGTGTTATTTTCATATCCAAATGCTTTAAATGCTTCTGCACCGTTCTCAATGATATAAGGAACACTTGCTAGTGTCTCAACATTGTTCACGATCGTAGGGCAACTGTAAAGACCTTCAACAGCTGGGAACGGAGGTTTAATTCTTGGTTCACCTCTATTACCTTCAATTGATTCGATCAATGCAGTTTCTTCGCCACATACATATGCTCCAGCACCTCTGTGAACTATGATATCAAGATCTGCTAGTTTACCGTCAGTCTTAGCTTCAGCAACTGCTTTATCAAGAATATCAGCGATCCAGTCAAATTCACCCCTAATATAGATAAAAGCCAATTTTGCTTTTATAGCTCTTGCAGAAATAACCATTCCTTCTATTAATAGATGTGGATCATATTCCATGATCTGTCTGTCTTTGAAAGTTCCCGGTTCACCTTCATCTGCATTACAAATAAGGTAAATTGGTTTCTCTGTTCCTTTAGGAATAAATCCCCACTTAACACCTGCAGGGAAACCAGCACCACCACGACCTCTTATTGAAGAAGCTTTAACTTCATCTATAATTGCTTGAGGTTCCATTGTAAGTGCTTTTTCTAAAGTTTTGTAACCACCGTTTGACTTATAAACTTCAATAGAAGTAGAGTTGTCAACATTTCTATTCTTAAGAAGAACGTTACATTCAGTTCCGAAATAGTATGTATTCTCTGGCTCTGGCATAATACCGTTCTTTAAAGAAGCTAAAAGCTCTTTTGTTTTTTCTACAGTCATGTTTTCATAGTAAACATCATTTACTTGAATAACCGGGCAAGTTCCACAAGATGCAAGACATTCAACTTCATTTAAAGTGAATATTCCGTCTTTTGTTGATTCACCAGGATCAATATCAAGTTCTTCAGAAATAGCTTCAACTATCTTTCCCGCACCCATTAGAGTTGCAGGAATATTAGTATCAACTTGAAGATGATACTTACCAACATTCTTTGTATTGTACATTGTATAATAAGTTAGTACACCATAAGCATGAGCTTCTGACACACCTACCTGTTTAGCTACTTCTGCAGCCAATGCTCTGTCTATATAATTATTGTTCTCTTTTTGAGCGATCATTAAAGCAGGCATTAAAGCAGATTCTTTCTTTGGATATTTTGAAGCCAATTCTTTGATTGACTCGATAGCTTTTTGAGAAAGCATTATATCTCCTGTTTTACATTTATTAGTGCTTGTGTGTAACTTCTTTGATTACACTGCCGTCTTTCTCTGATCTTTCGAAATAATTTGTATGTAATAATTTGTGACATATCTCAGAGTTTGGTTTTTCTAAGAAGTCTTCATATATCTTAGTAACCATTGGATTCTCGTGAGAATATCTTAAAGGAAGTGCAGTGTCTTCTGCGTAAAGACCTTGAGCTCTAATACCTCTATCAACTAGGTCGCTACCGAAAGGTTGACCACCACCACCAACACATCCACCTGGACACGCCATGATTTCAATAAAGTGATATTCACTCTTACCGTCTTTAGCTATTTGAGCTTTTACTTTGTCAAGAATCTTTCTTGCATTTCCAAGTCCGTTAGCAACAGCTACTCTGATAGGGAAAGGAAGTTTTTCGTGCTCAACAGTTGCTTCTTGAATACCATTCATAACACCTCTAAGAACTTTAAGCTCTGGGCTAGGAAGGTTTTCACCAGTCAATAGGAAGAATGCAGATCTTACAGCTGCTTCCATAACACCACCTGTAGCACCAAATATAGTACCAGCACCAGTGTAATCACCCATTAAACTATCAGCTTTTTCTTCAGGAAGATTCTTAAAATCAATACCTGCTTCTTTGATCATTCTAATGAATTCTCTAGTAGTAAGTACATAATCTACATCTTTATAACCAGAATCTGTCATCTCAGGTCTGTTTGCTTCGAATTTCTTAGCAGTACAAGGCATAATAGATACAGAAACGATATCCTTTGCATCAATACCTGATTCTTGAGGATAATAAGTTTTTATTAAAGTACCAAGCATCTGCTGTGGAGATTTACAAGTAGATACGTGATCTGCAAGGTCTGGGAAGAAAGTTTCACCGAACTTAACCCAACCAGGTGAACAAGAAGTGATTAGAGGTAGAGTTCCACCAGTAGTAGCTCTATGGATTAACTCTGATCCCTCTTCCATAATTGTAAGGTCAGCACTAAAGTTAGTATCAAATATTCTATCAAAACCAAGTCTTCTCAAAGCAGCATACATTTTACCAGGAGTAGCAAGACCTTTTTCCATTCCAAATTCTTCAGCTAAAGCAACTCTTACAGAAGGAGCTTCTTGAACAACTACGTGTTTCTTAGGATCGAAAAGAGCGTCCCACACATAATCAATATCATTTTTTTCAGTTAGAGCACCAACTGGACAGAATACTGTACACTGACCACAGTTAACACAAGGACTGTTTCCCATACCTTCATCAAAAGCAGTAGTTACAAATACTTTGTGACCTCTTGCTGATTCAGTTAAAGCGTCAACTGTTTGAATACCTGAACATACTTCAACACATCTACCACAAGCGATACACTTATTTGGATCTCTTTGAATAGCACTGCTTGAAGTGTCGATAGGAAGTTTTTTCATGTTTTTAGGGATAGACTGAGTTGTAACGCTCATGTTATCACAAAGGTCCTGAAGTTCACACTTATTATTTGCTAGACAAGCTGGGCAATCAGTATCGTGGTCTGCTAAGATCATCTCTAAGATCATCTTTCTAGTGTCTCTAAGCTTTTTTGAATTAGTTGTTATTTCCATACCGTCCATAACTTTAGTAGTACAAGCTCTTTCAGGTTGTCTGAATCCTTCGATCTCAACAATACAGATACCACAACTTCCAGAAGCTTTGATATCAGGATGATAACATAATGTTGGGATGTAAACCCCGTTTTCTTTTGCAGCTTTAACAATTGTGTTACATGCACATGTTTCGATCTTTTTTCCGTCGATCACTATGCTTACTTGTTTTGCCATCAATTTCTCCTTTGATTGATTTATTTAATCATAATTTTTTTTGTCTCTAAACATCTGAATATATCAATAGATTTAGCTACTAAACCCACTACTTTCGTGAGCTTAATCACATGTGAATATTTTCACGTATCAAAAATAGTAAATGATTAAATACTTGTCAAGAAATAGTTTATCATAATTTAAACGGTGTTTCTCGATTAATTCATCTGTCCCATAGATTTTGTTGAAAAAGCTTAATAAAAATCCATAATGTAAAAAGGCTGAATACTCAGCCTTTTTATGAAAATATAAAAATTATGTTATTTGATCAGTTGTGATTTATTCATCTATTTTACTTTAACAGGACCTTTCTTGATGCTACTTTTTTTCTTTTCCTTAAGGCTATTTCTGTAAGCTTCCATTCTCTCTTTGCCTTCTTCTTTTGTAATCTTACCTTCTTTTACAGCTCTACGAATTTTTCTTGCAACTTCTTTTTCTTTTTTCTTTTGATTAAGCTCGGTTGTTCTCTTATCAGCTTTTTCATTAGTTACTTTGATTTTGTTAACAGGCTTTTTCAATTTCTTGTCTGCATCTTTTTTAGCATTATGAGTTGCTTCAATGGAATTACTTTTTATTTGCACTTTAGTATTCTTTACTTTCTTCTGTAATTCATTTTCCGTTTTTGCTTCAGTCTTTTGGATGTCATTCTTTAAGTGACTTTTAACTACTTCCTTTGTCTTCACTTCTTCATTTGTCTTCTCAGTAGCTACTTTAGAAGCTTTAATTTTTTCAACATCAATATCACCATCTTTAGATTTTCCATAACTGAATGTTAATAAAACAATCATGAGCATTATGAAGATTATAATTTTCTTTTGGTTCATTTGGTTCACCTCTATTTTATTTGGTTTAAATGACAATTTTGTTAGTAAGAATTTAACAAATATTTTATCTGTAAGCAATAAATACTTTTTAGAAATAAGTAAAAGTAAACCATACCAATATTTGCTTTAATTATTAATAACTTTTTATATTACTACTATTTTTGTATTTAGATCTTTCAATCGCATTCTTAAGATATCAAAAGCTATTTTTAACCACTTTTTCTTAAATTTTTCTTGACTTATCATTCGTTATATCATTATATTGTAATTATCAGATATACACTATTCGATAGTGACCATTAAATATTTAAAACAGGAGCTACTATGAAAGTACAAAAAATGTTGGATGCTAAACAAAATACTTTGCACACCGCAGCACCGGATAATTCTCTATGTGAAGTAATGAATCAAATGTTGGATGAGAACATCAGTGCAGTTCTTATTTATGACAAAGATGTTTTTGTCGGTATCATTAGTGAAAAAGATATTCTTAGTATCTGCAAAGTTTCTGAAAGAATGACTCAACTTGAAAGAAAAGAAATTGGTGTAACAGGCCTCAAAGAAAAAGGATTAAAAGAATTAAAGGTTAGAGATTATATGACTCATCTAGAAGAAATAATTACTTGTAAAAAAGATGATACTCTTGAAAGTCTGATGGAAAAGATGACTGAAGAAAGAATTCGCCATATCCCTGTAATGGAAGATGGTAAAATAGTTGGTATTGTTTCTATCGGTGATGCAATTAAATTCTTACTTGATGCTGCTAGAAAAAACAATAAGCTACTAAATGATTATATAACAGGTGTCCAAGTTTAAAATCTTGATCATTATTTTATTAAGGGCTGTGAAATTACAGCCTTTTTTTTATTATAATTTTTCTGTAGTTTGTAATTGTTCTATGATAAAACATCTCGATCATTTTCAAATTAATTATTAACTTGAACAATCATTATGTTATATAAAAAAAACACTTAGATTACGATTGATCACTAAATGGGGATTAATATGACAGATACTACGCAAACAGAGAGCACAATAACTCATACATCATCAGGAGTTAGATGGGGATATATAGATTTCCATAAACTAAAGGAACTCTGGTTTCATACTGGTACGATATGTAATATGAAATGCCCGGATTGTTTTGAACATTCAGGTCCTGGTATTCATAGAATTGAAATGCCGAAATTGGATGATATCAAACCTTTTATGGATGAAGCGATCAAATTAGAAGTAGATCAATTTTCATTTACAGGAGGAGAACCTTTTATAAATCCTGATATTATTGAAATACTCAAATATGGGCTTAAAATTGCTCCATGTCTTGTATTAACGAACGGTACCGAACCTTTATTATCAAAATTTGATAAATTAATCGAATTACAGAATTATAAACATGAGCTTACTTTCAGAGTAAGCCTGGATCATCCTGACAAAGAAAAACATGATAAGAATCGTGGATCCGGCAATTTTGATAAAGCTCTTGATACTATCAAAAAATTACAAAATGCAGGCTTTCACGTATCTGTTGCTAGTCGTAGAAATACTAATCCAATTACTAAACCTTATGAAATGGCATTTAAGGAAATTTTTGATTCACACGGGATCGTAGGTGATGTGCAGGTTATTAGCTTCCCTGATCTGGAAAATGAGGAAGTATCAGAAATTTCTGAAGATTGTATGTGTAAATATCACTCTCCTGAAACGTATTCTAAATTCATGTGTGCTTTTAGCCGTATGGTCGTTAAGAAGAATTCGAAAATGCAAATATATTCATGTACATTGGTAGATGATGATCCTTTTTACGAACTTGGAAAAGATCTAACCACTTCAACTGATACAAGAACCTTACTTAAGCATCCAAGATGTTATGCCTGTTTTGCAGGCGGAATGTCGTGTAGCGAATTATAAATAATTACAACTTGGATCAAGTTGTAACCGTGTAGCGAATTATAAATAATTATAACTTGGATCAAGTTGTATTGTCCAGTGAATTATTATATAACAGAGCCAGGTTAACTCCATTTATAGCAAAATCATTTAAAGTATAGCTTAAATTTATCAGATAAAAATAAATGAATAATAGATCAAATAAACTTATAATATTTTCCAGATTTCCAACTCCAGGAAAAACAAAAACAAGATTAATACCTGATCTTGGTAAAGATGGAGCTGCTTCTTTACAGAAACATATGACTGAATTTACTGTCACTCAGGCAAGATCCGCTGGAATTCCTATTGAGGTAAGATATACTGATGGTAGTACCAATGAAATGAAGAATTGGTTGGGGAATGATCTTTCATTTCAGGATCAAGGAGAAGGTGATCTCGGCGAGAAAATGTCAAGAGCATTTAAAGATCACTTTGATAATGGTGTAGAAAAAGTAGTTATTATTGGTAGTGACTGTCCCGATATTCGAAAGAAGACTATTTTAGAGTGTTTTAGGAAACTTCAAACGAATTCATGTGTATTCGGTCCGGCAGTTGATGGTGGATATTACATGATTGGTTTAACATCATTTAATCCAGAGTTGTTTTCAGGTATTGACTGGGGAACAAAAAATGTGCTAAGTCAGAGTTTATCAAAATTAATATTCAGCCCAGTTTTACTTGATAGATTGAATGATGTCGACGAAATAGATGATATTCCAAAAAAAATATCTGTAGTTATACCTGCTCTGAATGAACAAAATAATATTAAGCATTCGATCAGATCAGTATTACATGGTTTTAATGTAGAATGTATCGTAGTAGATGGTGGAAGCACAGATAATACATCCAGGATCTCTAATAATGAGGGTGCAACGGTAGTCCAATCAGAACCTGGTAGAGCAACTCAGATGAATACAGGTGCTAAAGCAGCTACTGGTGATATTCTTTTATTCCTTCATGCTGATTCCATTTTACCTGATGACTGGGATATCGAAGTTAGGTCAACTTTAGCCAAAAATAATGTTTCTCTTGGAGCATTCCGCCTAAGAATTGATGGTCAATTTGCAGGTAAATCAGTAATTGAGTTCGGAATAAATTATCGTAGTAAAATTTTCAAATCACCTTATGGAGATCAGGGATTGTTCGTTTCAAAGGAAACATTTGATAAGATCGGTGGTTTCCCCGAAATCCCATTATTGGAAGATGTTAGATTTGTTAAGAGTGCTTCAAAAATTGGAAGTATCAAGATCTCTAATAAATATATTAGTACTTCAGGAAGAAGGTGGATAGAATTGGGAGCTCTTAATACTACAGTTATAAATCAACTTGTTCTAATTGGGTCACGAATTGGCATTAAGCTTGAGTCATTAAAAAAACTGTATCGAATTTAAAAGTGCAAATGAATACTCTATCTTACTAACCACTGATCACTAACCACTGACCACTATTATGATTTTATTCCTTGTAAAATCATAATTTCTTCACTATATTTGAAGCAAATCCTGGGGATGTTTCTGGATTCGACGGGATTGATCATTGGTTTGGACTGCATGTCGATCACCACGAGTAAATCGTAAAAAGTCTTGTGAAACTAATAAATGCTAAGAATAATTACGCATTAGCTGCCTAATATAAGGTAGCTCGTCCACCTCCAGAGTTCCTGTTCCTTTGCTGGATGGACGCCATTTGAATAGGTTTGCTTTGATCCTTTCCTGAGGGTGATAAGTGCGACTCATCAGGATAGTCTTTTGGGTGACTCGTCTGTTTGGAGCTCTTAAGGCGAAACTTATTAACGGACTAAACATGTAGACGTTCTTGTTAATGCTTTTTCGGACAGGGGTTCAACTCCCCTCATCTCCACAAAAAAAATGCCTGATTTAATCAGGCATTTTTTATTTTGTAGGGGCAGGTTCCTATACCTGCCCGGTATCGTTTGAGGGTAACCATAGGAGGTTACCCCTACAGATTTTTTCTCCGTGCCTCCGTGCCTTTGTGAGAACATCATTTCAATTCGATGACGGTTACACCATAATCTCCCTCGCCGTATTCTCCGAATTTTTTTCGTTTCACATGAGGATTTTTAGCCAGATATTCGTTTACCAACTTGGATAAAATACCTTCGCCTTTACCATGGATTATCTCTGAAAAATTAAGATTATTTAAGATCATGCTTTCAATATGTTTCTCTAACATGGCAATAGCCACATCTCCTCTTTTCCCTCTCAGATCCAACTCCATCTTAGCAGTATCAGGAGTAGGAGTATATGTAACGTTTACGCTGATGTCCTCTTTCTTTCCTTTGATAACAGAAACAATCTGGTCTTTCTTTATTCTAAGGTTTATATCTCCGATAGTAAGTTCTACATTCTTACCTTTAACTTCATTGATAATTCCTGTACTGGAAAAATTTTTGATCTCAACTTCCATTCCGGTTTTTAATTCACCATCATAGCTTTTCTTAGTATCAGGGATTGCATTCAGAACATTTAATTTCCTCTCTTCCTTCTGAATAACTTCTCTGACCTTTTTCACAACATCTTTATCTGCATTCTTAGTCTTTATCTCAGCCACAGCATTTTCGATCATCTTATTTGATTGAGCGATCACTTCTTTGGCTTTTTTTGCAGCATCACGCATGATCTTCTTTTCATTCCTCTGAAGTTCAGTAAATTTCTTATCATAATGTTCTCTAAGATCTTTAAGCTGGATATTCACCGACTTGGAATCTAATATCATCTTATTATAATTTGTGATCTTTGTATCTAATTCTGAGATCAAACCTTCCAAATTTTCCTTATCTTTTCCTAGATGAACTCTAGCTTTATCAATAATATACTTTGGAAGACCGTGTCTCTTTGATATTTCAAATGCATAACTTGATCCGGGTAATCCAGCTCTAAATTTATAGGTCGGAGATATATTCTTCTTATCGAACTCCATTGAACCGTTGGAGACACCTTTAGTCTGATAAGCATAAGACTTCAATATTCCCTGGTGAGTTGTGGCTATAGTAATGAATTTTCTCTTCGTAAGTTCAGAAATTATTGCCATTGAAAGACTTGCACCTTCAGCCGGATCAGTTGAAGCTCCAATTTCATCGAGTAGAACTAAAGTATCGTTTGTTTTTGTCCTTAAGACTGCACTTAATTTGGTAATGTGAGAACTGAAAGTAGATAGGTCATTTTCTATAGATTGACCATCACCGATGTCAGTGAATATCTCAGTGAAGATACCAATATTTGAATTACTCTGTGCAGGTACATGCATACCTGCTTTAGCCATCATACAGAATAGACCGATAGTTTTCAAAGTTACCGTCTTACCACCCGCATTTGGACCTGTAATTATCATCGAATTGAACTTTTCTCCGATCTCAAGATCTAAAGCTACGACATCTTTTATACCATGTGAATCAACAAGAAACGGATGAAGCCCATGATAGATGTTTACAATATTTTTAGAATTCACTTTAACATGATTACAATGATACTTTAAAGAGAACTTTGATTTAGCAAATATTACATCAAGCTCAGCAAGTATCTCTGAGTTTGACAGTATCTCATCCTTAACTTCCCAGACGGATGCAACAAGTGATCTGATAATACGGTCTATTTCTTTTCTCTCTTCTCTGTGAAGTTTTTCCAGCTCAGAATTTATCTCTATTGATTCATAAGGTTCTACAAAAACTGTACTACCTGTAGAACTTTCATCAACGACAATACCGTTTACTTTATTCCTTTTCTCTGCTTTAACAGGTATAACATATCTTCCATTTCTGTAAGT
>JAQICF010000132.1 GCA_027858795.1 Candidatus Delongbacteria bacterium
GGTAATATAAAGAGCTCATATTTCACTCCAAAGAATGATCCCGAAACTAAATTTCATGTACCTTCAGAGGATTCAGAAAAAGTACATATTGCTTTCAAAGCTGATGATGTTATTCTTTCGAATAATAAATTTGAATCTTCTGCAAGAAATTCATTTCAAGGTACAGTTGAATCCATTAATAAAAAGTTGTCTCTATCTGAAGTTACTGTATTAGTGAATAAAACAAAGTTCACATCTATGATTACTCATGATTCTTTGAAGGAAATGAAGATATTTATAGGAGAACCTATCTGGGTGACATTCAAGTCATCTGCTGTGAAAGTGTTTCCGTATTAATTCAATATCCAAGGATTCCGTTGGGTCAGGGTTCACATCCGACCTGGTACGATTTAAAATAGCAAAAATTAGCAAAATATTGCGAATGCAGCCGCAGAAGTTAGCTAAAATATGCGATTAAAACAGAACAATTTAGCTAAATATTGCGATTATAATTGACTTTAGCCGTGAGATATCATATATTGTAGTTGTAATAAAATCAAATTATGAGAAATGGGTATGATTAATAGGCAAATAGCTGAAATCTTGCAAGATCGAATGGGCAAAGGAAAGGCTCTCATAATATTAGGAGCAAGGCAAACAGGTAAAACTACTTTGTTGAAAGATATGGTAAAAAGCAGGAAAAATGTTTTGTGGCTTAATGGAGACGAACCTGATGTGAAATTACTATTTGAAGGAGCAACTTCCTCAAAGCTTAGATCAGCGATTGGTTTAAATAAAATAGTCATTATAGATGAGGCTCAGCAAATTGAAGATATAGGTATGAAATTAAAATTGATAACAGATCAGATACCCGAAATTCAATTAGTTGCTACAGGTTCCTCAGCTTTTGAATTGGCAAATAAACTTAATGAGCCATTGACAGGGAGAAAAAGAGAATTTAAGCTTTATCCGTTAAGTTTTTCAGAAATGGTTAAGCATCATGGCCTTATTGAGGAAAGAAGGCAAAAGAATAATAGGCTTGTCTTTGGTTATTATCCTGAAGTTATTAGTTCACCTGGAGCTGAACAAGAAGTTCTTACTGAATTACTGAACAGCTATCTTTATAAGGATATATTGATTTGGGGAAAGCTGAAGAAAGCTGAAAGAATTATTAAATTATTACAAGCACTTGCATTTCAAGTCGGAAATGAAGTGTCATATAATGAACTGGGTAAAATGACAGGATTAAATAATGAAACTGTTGAAAAATATATTCAACTGCTTGAGCAGGCATTTGTGATATTTAGATTGAGTTCTTTCAGTAGGAATTTGAGAAAGGAACTGAAGAAAAGTAGGAAAATATATTTTTACGATCTTGGTGTAAGAAATGCACTTATATCTAATTTTATGCAGCTTGAGTTAAGGCAAGACACAGGTGCTTTATGGGAAAATTTCTTAATTGTTGAACGAATGAAATATCTGAGTTATAATAATATTTACGGGAGTAGATATTTTTGGCGTACACACGATCAACAGGAAATTGACTATATTGAGGAAAGGGATGGGAAGTTATTTGCCTGGGAATTTAAGTGGAATAAGTTTTCGAAGAAGAAAATACCGAAGATCTTTGGAAGGGAATATCCTAATAGTGAAATGAAGATTATTACCCAAGAGAATTTTGAAGAGTTTATAGGTGTTTGAGAATAGTCAATATCCAACAAGGATGCCAATGTCAAATCCGTAGGGTCGGGGTTCACCTCCGACCTGATACGAATTAAAGATTATAAGAATTTTTTACCACAGAGAACACAGAGGTCACAGAGAAAATGTAGGGTACGCATATATGCGTACCTTTTGTTAATGCTCTTTCACCACAACATGTAAATGATCAATTGTTGCAGTTCGTTTACATCTTTCAATATAAACAATCTCTCCAATATCTAAAATTACACTTACATATGCTGATATTACTCATATTGTTTTGGTAATTCATATAGTAGTTTTATAATGAGATAATATCTCAATAAAATCAGATGTGAAGTAATCATATCTATAATCGAAAAGTAAGTGCGCCAGTAATTCAAATGAATTGAAAATTGAAATAAACGAAAGGGAGTAAAATCATGGATACATTTCTTCAGGGTTTAATTATGTCTTTTAGGGAAGGACTTGAGGCATTTTTGATAATAATGATTTTATTGAAGTTTCTTGAGAAGTCTGACAACAAGAATCTTAAGAAAAATGTCTGGTATGGTGTATATGCCGGAATGAGTGCTTCAATTATCTTCGGTCTAATATTAATGGGGATATCATCTTATATTGGTGGAATATCCTCTACTGCAAAACTATGGGAGAGTCTTGCTAGTTTTATTGCGGTATTATTTATAATTACTTTTGTTATTTGGATGATAAAACATGGATCACAGATTAAGCATCATATTGAAAACAAAGCTTCATTAAATTTATCAAAGAAAGGAATATTCTTAATAGCGATGCTTATGGTCGCTAGAGAAGGTGTGGAAATAGCTTTGTTTCAGTTTAGTGGAAAGTATACTATCTTACCGATAATTTCAGGAATTACAATCTCGGTTATACTCGTAACTTTGATATATTATTCTCTTGTTAAAGTTAACCTTCAATTGATATTCAATATTACTTTGGCATATTTAATTCTACAAGCGGGATTTTTGATGGGATACAGTATTCATGAAGGTCTTTCAGCTTTTAAAGCTCTTGGTTTTATTGATGGAAGCAATGTGATTTTTACAAAAGCTTTTGACCTATCTAAAACGATACTTTACCATAAAGAAGGAATGCTAGGTGTTCCGTTGTATGTAACTTTTGGGTGGTATTCAAAACCTGAATGGATACAATTTATTGTGCAGTATGGTTTAGTCAGTTCTTTATTTCTGTATTGGTATAAAATTAAGAAGAAAGCGATAAAGTAATAAATAGGTTTCCCAGAACACAGAGGTCACAGAGAAAAATGGTACGCATATATGCGTACCTTTTTTATTTGTCGTTGTTTGATGAATTTTTATCTTTTTTCGATCTGTAAATTATGAATGCACCAATAAGAAAGATAATAATGTTGATAAATGTAAACGTGAAAATCGGTAGATCTGCTGAAGGTATATCAGGTATTGCATCCATTGCACTTTTAGTTGTAAAAAGCATGATCTCGTCATAGATCGAATAACCTATGAGAAGTAAACCGATAAATCTTTTAAATCCCTTTTTGAACATATTTCAAATTACTAAGCATTTCTAAAAAAAGCAATCAGAACGAAAATATTTTTCTTTTGTCTAAACCAAATTATTTTGGCATATTATAGTCAGTTAAGAACTAATAGGAGTAATTAATGAAGCTGAGAATGATCTTTATATTGATAACAATGTTACTTATATCTTCATGTGTAACAGTAAAACATGTATCCCCGATGGAAATGGAGAAGGATAAATTAAAAGAAACTAAAGTTGAAGAGAAGAATCTGACAACCGGAAATAAGATAAGTCAGTATTCTCATGATCATAATATAACTGAAGTTGAAGCTCAGGGTATCGGAGTTGACAGAGAATCAGCGATCAAAGATGCTCAGAGAAATGCTATTTCAACTGCAATCGGAACTTACCTTGTTTCAGAGCAGGAAATGAATAATTATATGACTGTCCGAGATGAAATTCTTTCTAAGAGTGAAGGTTTTGTGAAAGCTTATGATGTGATCGATCAGATGAGGGAGGTTGATGGAAGCTGGACTGTTACTATCAGAGCCGCTGTTACAAAGGATATTGTGATGAGTGATATGGAATCACTTGGTATTCTTTTAGCTCAGCTGGATAATCCATCACTTGTTGTTTTCTATGCACCTAGAGGGGTAAAGTACGATAAGAGATACACTGAACAGGCAATAAATAATATCAACCAGTATTTTACAATAAACAGATATGATGTATATGATCTTGAGCAATTGAACAAGATGATCGAGGCTGATATTGC
>JAQICF010000156.1 GCA_027858795.1 Candidatus Delongbacteria bacterium
CATAGCATCGGTCATTGATCCACCATTACCGCAAATAATTACTTTTCCACCTTTGTTTAAAGAATTAATTATAGTTTCAACTACTTCAGTGATATTATCAAAATTCATATCGTTTTCAAGAAAATCTTTTAGCAGTTCATAACCTTGCTGAAATGATGTTCTTATATGATTTTTAAGCATTATTACCTCTTAAATGTTGTTTTTCAATAATTGATTTTCAGGTACATCTCCGAAAACTTTTGCGGGTACTCCTGCTACTATCTTTCCACTCGGAACATCTTTAGTAACTAATGCACCTGCTGCTACCATTCCATCCTCAAAGATCGTAATACCAGGTAATATTGTGGCATTTACACCGATCCTACCACCATCGTGTACAGTTATACCTTTGAAGTGATCAAATCTTTCTTTATCTCTTCCGGCATAATTATCATTACTTGTTGCTACACAAGGTGCTATAAAACAATTGTTTCCAATATGAGAAATCGCAGTTATATATGAATTTGACTCAATTTTTGTTCTGGTCCCGATAGTACAATTTGATTCTATCAGCACTCCCCTACCAATTATTGTAAAGTCTCCGATAGAAGTTTTAAATTGAATTGCCGCCTGGTCTGCAACAAGTACTTTCTTACCGATTGAAGCTCCTCTGTAAATAACAACACCTGTTCCAATAATAGAATTATCACCTATCTTAGCTCCTTCCAATTCAAGATCTTTTGCCATAGCTGAATTAGCTGCTTTCATCAAGGTTTTACCGATTACAGTATTATCATCGATCCGTACATTTTCACCGATAATAGTATCATTATGTATTACCACATTATTGCCAATGATCGAATCCTTACCGATCTGAATGTTTTTTCCCAATGAACAATTATTTCCAAAAGAAACATTTTCTATTTCTGACATTTTATTTTCCCAAATAAATTATTTATTCGTATTGAGTAAAAAGTAAGACCAAATTAAGGTTAAATGCAAATTAAATCTTTGAGTTATTTCATTACATATATTTCATAATTCATAATCATTTTCCACCTTTCATCATATTAATCATACCCTAAAATATATTTTTTTATTATTTTTATATTGAGTAGTAATGTTGTATCATTGTTTCCCTGATAAATTAAAAAAATAATTTTATAGGAGTTGTTAGTGAAAAAAATAATCTTAATCATCTTAGTCTTTTTATTACTATCTTCTGTTTCTGCAGAGCTGATCAATAACAATCCTGATCCTAACGGAGAACCATGGTACTCAGCAGACCTTCCTGAATTGACCCCTGAACAACAGAAAAAAGTCGATGCAATACCAGTACTTTTGCTACCAGAACAGTATAAGATTAAAAAAGAAGAACTACCATATACTGTAGACAATTCCACCCAACCTTATTTCAGACCTATTTTCAATCAACAGGGTGGAAGTTGTGGACAAGCTAGTGGTGTAGGTTATACATATACATACGAACAAAATTTCCAAAGAGGTACAAGTGCTGATATCACAGACAATCAGTATCCAACACATTATACGTACAATTTTTTAAATGGTGGATCCGGAGCGAATGGTTCATGGCATTGGGACGGTTGGGATATTATTAAAGCAGGAGGATGTCCTAACGTAACAACATATGGAGGTCTTTGGCCTTCCGAAGATTTCGAAATTGCATTTAAGCTTTGGATGGATGGATATCCAAAATATGAAAGTGGAATGGATAATCGTGTTCTGGAACAGTTAGCAATGCCTTTGGATACTCCTGAAGGTCTTGAAGTTTTAAAGCAATGGATGAATGATCATTGTGATGGTTCTGCGTCAGGAGGAATTGCAGTCTTTGCTGCAGGTGTTAGTTATTCTTTTGAACGAGGTATTTTAGGAATGAATTCATTTTGCCCTGGTGAATCAGTAGTTTTAAAATGGGATGAAGCTGTTAACCATGCTATGACATTCATTGGTTACAATGATTCTATAAGATGGGATTACAACACAGATGGTAAATTTACAAATGATATTGATATAACCGGTGATGGTATTGTTGATATGCAGGACTGGGAGATCGGTGGTCTTTTAATGGCAAATTCATGGGGATCCAGTTGGGCCAATGGAGGAAAGTCATGGGTTATGTATAGGACACTTGCACAAAGTCTTGGTGACGGAGGTATCTATAATAAGATAGCTCATTCTATAAGAGTTAGAGATACATACGAACCTTCTATGAAAATTAAATCAACAATATCATATAGTGATAGGGACGACATAAAGATCTTAGCCGGAGTTGCAAATGATACAACGGCGACTGAACCTGAGCATACTATTTCATTTCCATATTTTAACATGCAGGGTGGTGATCTTACCGGTCTTGAAGGAACTTCGAATGAGATCGAGATAGGTTTAGATATAACACCTTTACTCGGATTTACTGAACCGAATACTGACACTAAATTCTTTATTTGTGTAGAACAAAGTGGAGAAGGTACAGGTAGAGGTAATATAAAATCATTTTCAATTATTGATGAAATGGATAATGAAATTATTAGTACTGATGTGGATGTAAGTATAGTAAAAGGATCAACTGTTTTTGCTTCTGTAGTGGGCTCAGCAAATTTCAATAAAGCTGAAATCACTACTACTGATCTTCCAGATGCACAACCAGGAGTATCATATTCCCATACATTGACTGCTGAGAATGGAACTCCACCTTACATCTGGGATATGGTGATTGAGTATGCTGAAGAAGAGAATACTAATCTATTCCCTACCGAATCAATGACACAGTTAACAATGTCCAATGAAGATGATGGATTTGCTATTATCGATCTTGATTTTGATTTCCCTTTCTATGGGAATATTTACAATTTTATTTCTATTTCCACAAACGGTTCAATCTCTTTCAACGACTCTTTTGAAGATGTTAGATCTGAAGATAATATCAACGGAACAAGAACTATTGCACCATACGTCGCAGACCTATGCAGTTATCCAGCAGATGGAGATGGTATTTTCTATTATCAGAATAGTGATTACGTTATTGTAAGATGGACAACATCTTTATTCGACTATCAAGAATATGATATAGATTTTGCGGCAAAACTTTATAGCAATGGTAAGATTGAATTTTTTTTTGGTGAGAATATTACTACAGGCATTCAATGGGCTAGTGGAATATCTAATTCGTCTATACTTACAGCTGTAATTTCCGACCTATCTAATATTAGTGATCCGTCAGGGTTAAAGACATCATTTACGACACCGACTTATCCTTATGGAATAAAATTAAGTACCGATGGTGTTTTCAGTGGGATCATCAATACTGAGGAAACTGCTTGGAACCTTATATTCAGAGTTACTGATTTTCAGAATATCTCAGCATTCAAAGAACTTGTATTCTCATCTACTACTGGGATAATGGATAATGAAGAATTGATAATTAATAATTTACAATTAGAGCAAAACTATCCGAATCCGTTTAATCCTTCAACAACAATAAACTTCTCAGTTATTGTTAGCGAAAAAATGTCATTATACATTTACAATATCAAGGGTGAAAGAATAGATGTAGTATTTGATAATAGGAAATTAAATGCAGGAAATTACACGGTAAACTGGAGAGCGGGTAAAGAATTTTCATCTGGAATATATTACTATGGAATTGAAACTGAAAGCGGTATAAAACAAATCAAGAAAATGACTTTATTGAAATAGGATATTTTGCTTGACATTAGTTCTACACTTAAGTATATTTGCCATCGAATTAGTCTGTTAGAAGGAGGTGATTAAAACAATGATACACATTAAAATACGAGACAACGAACCTTTCGAAAGAGCTTTGAAAAGATTTACTAAGACATTTGAAAAAAGTGGTGTTTTAGCTGAACTTAGAAGAAGAGAAAGATACGATAAGCCTACCTGGGTTAACAGAAGAAGCAAGATTCAAGCTACTCGTAAGCAACAAAAGCTTACAAGGATGAATAACCGTGGTTTTTAAAATCTGATTTATCAGATTTATTATTTGTAGGGGTCGATTACCATTCGACCCCTTTTTTTTATGTTTTTTTATTCTTCTTTAATATAATTTTTAAAATACTGGACCCGTCTTTGGGGTCGAATGGAAATCGACCCCTACTGTGATTATATTTTTTGATATAATCACTCTTTTTTTTTTACTTAATTTTGCTTACCTTATCCACTGATCAACTTTAGCAAAATATTGGAAAAATAAAAATGCACTACATTGATATAATAGTTCTAGTAATAATGGGGATCTTTACGGTCGTAGGGTTCAAAAGAGGATTTATTACAGAAATATTCCAGATAATAGGATTATTTGCAGCTATTGCTCTGAACACTCCGATCAGCAGGTTAATAAACAATTATGCCAAAGATTCTTTAGACACGCATAATGAATTGATCGGATTTCTATCAGGAATAATATCTTTTGCTTTGATATTCTTATTATTCTTCATAATAGGAAGAATTCTGACTAAGACTACAAATATTATTCTTACATCTTTACCAAATAGAATTATCGGGGCTTTCTTTGGTGGGTTAAAAGGATTTATGATAGCAACAGTTGTGCTTCTACTTGTAAGATTGATACCAATTGGTGATGATTTCATTAAAAAAAAAGTAACGCCTGATCTTGATACTGATAATATTATAGAAGAAGGTATTGATATTGCCATGGACTTAACCAATGACGATGACAACATTCAGACTATAAAAGATTCTCTGGAAAGCAGAAAATGGAATAATTCTTTAAATTACGATAGAACAACGAACAGTGATTCTCCAACATATTCACGTTTAGGATATGGAGCATATAAAATTTCAACGCTAATGGATCCATTCGTAGGAAGTGTGAAGAAATTGTTGACAGATACAGTCGAAGAAACAAAAGAAAAATTGGATATGTAAAGACGTAGCAGTGCTGCGTCTCTACGTCTCGTTTAAAAACATACGGAGATAATATAATGGATAATAATCTATCATCAAGAATGTCAAAAATAATAAGACTATCTAAAGAAATAACTTTAAAATTAGGTCAGGATACCGTTTATCCAGGTCATCTTATGCTTGGAATATTACGTGCCAATGAAGGCACTGCAATCAATATATTAAAAAAACTTAATACCAATCTTATATCATTACAAAAAGATCTTGAAAATGGAATGATAAAAGAGAGAAATATACTCAAATTAGGATTTGTACCTATAAGCCATGAGAGTGACAGGATTTTATCTCAAGCTTCTCAAGAATCTAGGGAACTTAGTAATATGTACACCGGCAGTGAACATCTATTATTAGCACTGGTGAAATCAGTTAATTCATATTCAGAAAGAATTCTTAGATTTCATGGTGTTACTTACCTGAAGGTTAAACAGATACTACTTGCAGGAATAAATGGAAAGCAAGAATTTAATATACCAATTGAAGATGAAACTTCTCCTACCCCATCTATAGATTCATTTTCGGTGGATCTAACTGAACATGCCAGAAATGGTATGCTGGACCCTGTGATAGGTAGAGAAAAGGAGATTAGCAGAATTATTCAGATCCTTTCCCGTAGAAAAAAAAACAACCCAATTCTTATCGGAGAACCGGGTACAGGTAAAACCGCAATTGTTGAAGGTTTAGCGTTAAGAATAATCAATAGGAATGTACCTAAATACCTTTTAGATAAGAAAGTTGTTTCTCTTGATCTTGGACTTCTGATCGCAGGAACGAAATACCGTGGTCAATTTGAAGAGAGAATTAAAGCTATCTTAAAAGAAATTGAAAATGAGAAAGATCTAATTCTATTCTTAGATGAAATCCACACTATAGTAGGTGCTGGTAGTACTTCCGGATCAATGGATGCATCAAATATGTTTAAACCGGCTTTAGCCAGAGGTGTGATCCAATGTATCGGTGCCACAACTTTAGATGAGTATAGAACTACTATTGAAAAAGATGGAGCATTGGAAAGAAGATTCCAAAAAGTTCTAGTCGATCCTTCAACAGTAAAAGAAACAATTGATATATTGAAAGGACTTCAACCAAGATATGAAAAACATCACAAGGTTAAGTTCTCAGCTGAAAGCCTAATTGCAACTGCTGAACTAAGTGATAGATATATTACTGATAGATTCCTGCCTGATAAAGCTATCGATGTTATGGATGAAGCAGGAGCTAAAAAACATCTTTCTTTAAAAGTTCCTACAAAAATTACCGACCTTGAGCATATAATTGAAACATTGACAAAAGAGAAAGTACATAACATTGATAAACAAAAATTTGAAAAGGCTGCTGAACTAAGAGACAAGATCAATCCATTAAAAGAAGAATTGAAATTTGAAATGGAAAAATGGCATAATCTGACTTCAACCAAATTTCTTAATATATCTGTAGATGATATTACTGATATTATTTCAATGATGACTTCAATTCCAATTAGTAGATTAGCAGTATCGGAGAGTAAAAGACTTCAAAAGATAAGTAATAGTATTTCAAAAAAGATAATTGACCAGCAGGATGCTATAGATGCCGTTGTTCGTAGAGTTAAAAGGGCTAGGGCAGGTTTTAAAGATCCTGATAGACCAATTGGTTCATTTTTATTTCTCGGTCCTACAGGCGTCGGTAAAACAGAACTTGCAAAAATACTTGCTGAGGAGATATTTGAGTCTGATCAATCACTTATTAAGATAGACATGTCTGAATACATGGAAAAATTCAATGTATCAAAGATGATCGGTTCTCCCCCGGGATATGTAGGTTATGGAGAAGGTGGTCAGCTTAGTGAAAAAGTCAGAAGACACCCTTATGCTGTTGTCCTCTTTGATGAGATAGAGAAAGCTCATCCTGATGTTTTTGGAATGTTACTTCAAGTACTCGATGAAGGTAATCTTACTGATGGTAACGGTCGAAAGATCGATTTTAGGAATACGATTATAATATTTACTTCTAACGTAGCTAATGATACTTTAAAGAATTCTGACAATATCGGTTTTGGATCAAAAACAAGTTTTGATCAGAAGCAAAAGAATATGAAAGGGAATTTAAATAAAAATATTAATAAACATTTTAAACCTGAATTTATAAATAGAATAGACGAAGTCATTATTTTTAATCATCTATCAGAAAATGCTGTAATGAAAATCATTAACAATCATGTGACTGAATGTAAGAACAAACTTAAGTCTAATAATATTCACCTTGATGTTTCTCCGTCTGTCATCAAATATATCATGAAAGAGTACTATGATGTTGATAATGGAGCAAGACCTTTGAAAAGAGCTGTTGAGAATATTATTCAGGATCCTATTGCGGAAAATATTATTTCGGGAAAATTTTCTTATGGTGACACCGTTAAGATCACTATCAAAAATAATTCTGTAGTTTACCAGAACTTAAAAGCTGCAAAGAAGAAAAAGGCTAAATAATATAATATACATAAGCTATTTTATCCTCTCCCCCTATAAATCACAGACCATGTGAACAACCTGTTTACAAAATCAATATTTTTTTAATTTTTTCTTAAATTTTTCCTTGACAAGATTTAGTAGCTAAAACAAGGATCCGTTTAGTTTAAGAATAGTGATATTTAATGTTCTGTGTGCTTATTCAGGCTGATTTATCATAGTTTTATGAAAAATATCATATTGTAAGTATTCATTAACTTTTTTACGATTTCTAAATCCAATTCTCTAACTTATTATAATTTCATTACTTTTAATCGCAACGTGAACTACTATGTGAATAAGTTGTAGATAAATCCAAATAGTTACAAATATTGCGAACTACAATATTAAATGGGAACTAGATATTTTTTATAATGATTTTTGCATTCTTCGATGTTCTATCCCTGCTTCAAAATAAAATTCACCGTAAGGAGTGTATCCGAGCTTTTCATAAAAATTCATTGCATGAACCTGAGAACCAAGATAAACTCTCCTGATACCTTCATTCCTTGCAATTTCTTCAAGCTTTCCCATGATCTTCTGACCATAATGATGACCCCGATATTCTTCAAGCACAGCAATTCTGCCGATATGACCATCTTTTTCCATTCTACCTGTTGCAATAGGAGTATCGTCAATAGTGATCAAAGCATGAAAACATTGTGGATCTTTTCCGTCTATCTCTATCTCTGACGGTACGTTCTGCCCTATCACAAATACTGTATGCCTGATATGTACGATCGATTTTTTATGATCTTCGTATTTTGCTTGTATGATTTTTTCCATAGGTGTGTAAATTATTTTATATAAAACTAAAAATCAAGATAAAACTGAATTAATTTAAATTTTTAGTAATATTAAGAATTTGACAATTAGTATTTAATTATGTAATTTCTAAACTTACGAAGTAAGAACACACATATAATGTTAAAATGGATGGACAATATAAAGAGTCCACTAGATAACCTGGAAGTACAGGAGAAAAAAACGACTTACGGCGCTTTGCCGTTTTAATCAGGCTTGAACTAGACAGCAAAAAGAAGTACGTCTTTTTGCCACACGTTAGCCCTAATTAATTTTCTTTTTAAAAACAATCCCTATGTGTCAATTTAAAGATATAAAAAAGAGGTGGTTTTGATGCCACCTCTAATGTAGTGTATTTCAGTTTCACTGAGACTATTTTGTGAGTATCATTTTCTTAGTAATGCTCGTTCCATTTGCTTCAAGAGTATAGAAATACATACCTGAATTTAAATTACTTGCATCGAAATTAATAGTATGAATTCCAGCTTCTTTATTACCATCAATAAGTTCAGATACTAATTGTCCATTAATATTATAGACATTCAGCTCTACTTCACTTGCTGTAGGTAAAGCAAACTTTATCTGCGTAACAGGATTAAACGGGTTCGGGTAATTCTGATAAAGTACGAATTCTGCTGGTAGCTGTGTTTCAACTATATCAGTTTTTTCACTTTCGGTTTCCTCTCCAGTTAGCTTAACTAATAGATCTCCAATAGTTTTTGAATAATCCACATTTGATCTGCTTTTACCATTATTTTCAGCATCTTTCATCATATTACAAATTGCAATCTCAATATCACAAAGCTCTCTTTCCATGTCAGTTTCAGCTTCAGCTTTCAATGCTTCAGCCAGAGCAATAGCTTCATCATACTTTTTGCTCTTGATATTTGTTGAGACTTTCATTTGTTTAATGAATTTTTTATTTGATATATCATCTGAAGCAAGTGACTCATCGTATGTTTCAATCAATGGATCCAGTGATTCATCTGCTTCTTCATAAACTTGAGGAAGCCTTGTTGTTGCAACATAATATTCAGGCGAATCTTCGTATCTTTTGATTATCTGTTCGTAAAGCTTGATAGAACCTTCATAATTATCATCCTGTTCAAGTTTCATTGCAGTTTGTAGCAATTTACTTTCAGGAGTTGTCGGTTCGTTAGTGCTGTACATAACCGGTTCTACATAGTCAGTTTTGTATGGATCCAAAGCATAAGGATCATAATCTATAGAATATCCTTTAGGAAAATCTACCCACAGGTTAAAATAATCCGAACGGTTTTCATCTAATATTTCATTTGTTCCCCAGTAATTATACTCAGCCGGTATTTTAACCATTTGAGATACTTCAGCTTTCTGCTGGCTAGACCCTATGTCACTTACTGTTTTTATGCAAGGCACAGTAGGAATGTCATTTTCATTTCCTGAATAAATATTATTATAGCCACCGTTCATGTACGCATTTGCCCGATACATCATGAATATCTGACAGCCATTTTCTCCGGTAGTTGTCAGACCATTATCTATAATACTGTTATTTACATCATTCAATACTAAGGGGCTTAGAAGCTGTGGATATGTATTATAGCCAAATAGAGCAATACCGCAAGTAGCGTTATCATGCAAACTATTGTCGGTTATAAGTGGTGAACATGAAACTGCAACAATACCACTCTGAAAGTTCTTTGCTGTATTGCTTTTCAGAGTTCCGGTTGATTCAGTTACTCTTATACCTGTACCATATCCTGTGCTTTTTCCAGTAAAGTGACAACCATTAAGGTCATAATTGTCACAGTTTAGCAACCATATACCATTTTCACAATCAATAAAAGATGTACGTGTCAGGTTAATATCTGAAGCCTGTGCATTTATTCCCCATACAGCACCGGATATAGATGCGAAATACATAGAAACAGTACTTCCTACTTCTGCAACAATTCCTTCCCAAATACCGCTACCGTTAAATTTACTTTGTTCACCTGCAATTAAACTTCCTCCATCTTTAACAGTTATCTGTGATCCTGTAGCACAATCTGTAGTTGTTGAAGGTCCATAGTTTAGAATTGCACCGGATTCTACAACAAGTTCAGAATTATTCCCTAAAATAACTGATGAAACAGGAAGGTATCTAAAATCAATATTTGAACCAGCACCAATAGTTAACTGTGAATTATCAGTAACAGCAATTCTACCTAAAATGTTATCAACATTACCTGTGATTTTTGCATTGCCATGAATCGCAACTCTAACACCTTCTTCTATAACTAAGTTTGCTCCAGCTTCAATTACAAGTTCAGAGCCATCATTAAGATGCAAATAACAACCTGCTTTAATTACTAATTCAGAACCTGAATTCAATACTAAAGAAGAATTTTCAAGCAGTCTAATATATTGATCGCTATCAACTTCAATTTTCTGCTGATCTTTTAAGGTTATTGTTTCTCCTACAGGTACTTCATATAAGGTTTTTCTGTAAACACCAGTGTTTTCTGGATTAGCTCTGTAGCTTTGCCATTCTACATATTCTGCTGTTCCTTCAGCATCGTAAACATAAGTTGTTGCCTCATTATCAGCAGTTACAATCTCATTTTTATAATCATTGTTGATGTCCCCTACAAATGGGGTATCACCATTACCCACCAAAGGCCAACCTAAAACAGGTGTGCCATCTTCTGAATTATAAGCATAAATCAGATTGTTGGTATATGAAGATATAACTAACTCATACTTAGAATCACCATCAATATCGGCTATTACAGGATTTGCTTTAACTGCTATAAGATCTGAATTATTTATTTCTGTCCATAAAGGTTCACCCCAATTATGAAATCCGTATAATTTCCCATTCCCACCAATAAAGACTTCAGGTTCAAAATCACCAGTTATATCTGCTACTGAAATATTCGGTAAAAACACTTTGCTTGAGGACATATATATTGATAGTCCATTCCAGCTATAAGTGCTATTCCCCTCATTATAAACCGAGCCGTCACTATTTAAAATATAAATCTTCCCATTATACGTTGTGCCATTTCCTGATAAATTTAAAATATTAGATGCGAATGCAATTTCAGGATTTCCTTTTAAATCCATATTTACTATAACTGGATTACACCAAAAAGCTTCATTAGTATTGCTCGTTGAAAAAAATGGTTGCGTACCATTATAATCCGTTCCATCATAATTGAATGCATATATTCCGTATCTACCACCAAAGAATATTTCCATAAAATTGTCATTATCTACATCTCCAACAGCAATTCCTCCAGTAGTCCAACCTGCTGTGGTTCTAGGCCATCCGTCCTTTTCTTCAAACTCACTTCCGTTATATTCATAAACTGAGATTTTTCCAACCTCGTCTGCAATTATAATATCGTTTATTCCATTATTGTCTATGTCTGCAATCACAGGTTCAGTGAGAATCGTAGTACCAAAATCAATTGGATAATTCATTAATTCCGGTGCAGTAGTACTTCCTGTGTGTTTGTACACACACAAACTTTGTGTTGCACTTCTAGTTGTTAGTACGATTTCTTTTATTCCATCGTTATCAATATCTCCTACTGCACATTTTGACCATATTCTTTTCCCGTCAATCACAGCAAAGCCGTCATTATATTCTGGTTCTCCAAGATAATCAGTAATTTCTGTACCGTCAGATTTATATCCTACAACATAGCCATTTGTACTTATTCTGCCTGTTGCGAATATCTCTTTATTACCATCATTGTCAATATCCGAAATTGTCGGAGCATTTTCCAGCTGACAAACCTTAACAGATTTTGCAGGCCAGCCAGATATTGTACCTAATAACGTTGAAGTCTCTACAGCTTCAGACATTCGTCCAACATTAATATTTATCTGATCTGCAAACAAAGTGCTGAATTTGTAATAGTAAGTAGTATATTCTTCACAAGTCAAATCAGTATAACTCATTTCGCCTTCATCATTTACTACAACCGGTGTCAGGTTTAACTTTTTATACTCACCATTTAACTCAGTACTTCTGTATATATTGAATCTGCAACTGTTTCCAGTTTGATCTTTTAACGGATCCCAATTTATTATAATCCCGTTATTATCAGGTGTTATTTCAACACTATTCAAATCAATCACGTAACCTTCAATACTTGTATATGACATATCGAATTCTTCATTCCAGATTCTGCCATTTCCATCTTCAATTTCTATATTTATCAATGCATCATGATTACCGTCTATTAAATCAAAGAAAAATATGCCTGTTGATGAATTCGTTTTTAACGAATCAATGAACGAATAAGCAAAAGTTGAAGGTTGAATATTTTGAATTGAAGATGAGGCTGTAGTGATATTAACCGATAAATCATTCAAACCGGAATTACCATAATTGGACATTTCAAGAGTAACATTATAGTGTTCACTTCCTGTTACCGGATCAGTATCAACCAATTCCAATCTGTTTAAAACTAGTAAATTAGAATTTTTTGCTCTTAAAGAGAATGTCTCTTCAAAAGTTCCTTGATCAGTTGTAATTGAAAACACAAAATCAATTACTTCATCATCCGGTATGTTCTTATCTACCGTAAAAATAAAATTATTAAGACATGCCTGTCTTTCCATTGTGACAATATCATTATAATCAGATGACGGATTCAATATAGTGATATATGGATTTACAGTCGATAAATTTGTTGATATGCCGTTAATCGTATTTAAGCTGGTATTTTTTAGAATTATCGGATATTCTACTGTCTCTCCACCATCTATAAATCCGTCCGAATCTCCTGTACTTGCTCCGCTGTTTCCATCGTAAACTGTCTTCTCGGCTATAAAAACATATGCCTGATTTGAAGCTTCATTTGATATACTTAATTCATAAGGCAAATAATCCTTACCCGTTATCGTAAGTTCAATATCTCCTTCAGGTGTATTTGGCGTATAAGTAAATGTAACACTACCTTCAATTTGGTTATAAGCATATGCTTCATCCTTTTTATTCAAACAAACTATTGTTTCAATTATCTCTCCGGTATTGACTGTAATCTGATTTTCTCCGGTAGTAATATGTGCACCTGAATAATTACCAAGATTATCAATATGTCCTGCTCCTCCGTCTGCATTTATAATATCAACTGTTACATTGTCAAAATATTCAGGTTCTTTTGTCCAGATCGGTAACTCCGGATCCCCGAATAATGTTTTACCACAGGTAATACCCATCGTTTGATATGCTATGCTTATATGGTGACTATATTCGTATACTGATTCATCATATAAATTATATACTGCCTTCATAAATGTCTTGTGTAATTCTGCAGTACCCCACCAACCACTTTCAATATTTGCCAGTACAGCAACTGAACCACCATTCGGATTGTTAAGCAATCTTTCCGCAATACAATCCTGAAACAGATAGCCAGGGTCACATCCTTCCGTTAATAATATATTTGAGAATGTAGCTTCTCCATTATTATTTTCTAATTCATAGGCATCACTACTATATAAATTTTCAGGAGGTATATAAGTATTAAAATATTGATGAGCACCTGTACCTAAAGATATTGCTGATGAATGGTCAAAATGCAGTACCATTCCGAAATGATTATCTTGAGTGCTATTTCCATTGTAGTCATTCAGATTAAAATTTCCGTTTAGTGCATCAATAGTATTCATCCTATTCAATATCATATTTCCAGGAAATAATTCATCTGTACGATAATCAGGATTTTCACTCCATTCATAAAGTTTGAGACTATTAATGTTTTTTGTAATGTAATTGTCGGCGATCCATTCATACTTACCTCTATCTGTACTATTATAGACAGAGTATATATATTTTTGACCATCAACTGTCTTTGTTCTCTCCCCGTCTATTCCGTTTAGTAGCAATAAGTTGCTTACATATGATTTTTCCGCATCAGTCATTCCTACCAATTTTTCGTAATTTATGGTTTTAGATACAAATACACTTGCTTCATTTATATCTTCTACTGATGCCCTACCTACCAATAATTCCAACCCGGTATCACCTACAACATCCATATAGTATTCGTCATATTGTCTCGGCTTGGCATTATTCGGAGCGGTTGGTATTATATTCGTATCTCCACCAAGTAATACATAAAACACTCCGTGTGTTACGTATTGTTCAGATAGATATGTTCTTACTCTTTCTTTTAAATCTCCGTAGTAATTTGCAATAAGATCCTCTATATCAACGATAATTGTAGGAACGCCTTTTTTCGTTTTCCAATCTGCAAGTTTTTGAAATTCAGGTTTTAAGTCTTCCGATGTTATGATTATATATTCAGGCATTTCAAAAGCAGGCAAAGGCATTGATTTATTATTTTGGCGAGTATTCACAATATTGGTTTGCTCAATCACTTTTTTTTGCCCCTCCTGATAAAAGCTCCATATCATTCGGATTCTCTACCTGTGCCATTATCATATTTCTTGTCATTTCATAGATTTTTTCACTTTGTGTTTCAGGTAACACATATGATTCCTTTGATCCTGTATAGTTCAAAGTAAAATCTATATTTGAATATATCTTCAATTCCTTTGAACCGGTGTCATACTGCACAGGATAGAATTCGATCGTAACAATATGATAACCGAACCTGTATTCTTCTGCTATTATTTCATATATTTTTTGAGGATACAACAATCCTGAAGAATACACATCCTCATTTGGTTCCACAAATTCGATTATATCTCCATCTCCTGTTTTCAAAGGAGGTTGAGTCGGGTATACATTATATTCTTTGTTGTTAAGGATTTCTACCTGAGATGAATTTATCGTTACACTTTCAACACTTGATTCCAAAGGAATCAGGTAACTGAGAATTTTTACAGGCAACTGCGGATTCCCGATTTCTTTTGTATGCTTGTAAGCACCTTCAATGAATACTACATCGTAGCCATCTTGCGATTCTATCTGAATGCTATTAATAGCTGTAGTTACATTCCCAGAGTAATTTCCGTACAGCAATCCAATAGTTAACATTATTCCTATTAACACTTCCGACATGATTTTTCTCATTTTCTACCTCCATTATCTTATTATATTTACATAATTATCTTTTAAGGTTTTCTTACTATCCTGAATCCCCGTTCCGTATAACCATACTCAAGTAATTCTCCTGTTCTGTGGGCTGTCATACAATAAAAAAAATCGTCATACCAGTGCCCCCCACGTGAAACTTTCCTGCGATCTCCACTATCGGGTCCTTGCGGATCGACAACAATACCGGAATCAAGACATTCCTGATAATAAAAGTAATCCGGAAAATCACTCCAGTCCCAGCAGAACTCCGCAAGATTTCCGCTCATATCATAAATTCCCAACTGATTCGGAGCTTTCAACCCTATGGGTTTTGAACCGATTCCTGTGAGAATATGAAATTCATCATACCATGCCACATCATCAATTATATTGCTTCCGCTGTACATATAATTGTCAGTCCAGTGGATACCTCCTTTTGCTGCATATTCCCATTCCGCTTCCGTAGGCAATCTGTAACCATTTGCTTCCCAGTTGCATTTAACAAGATCCCATTCGGGATTCGGATTCAAATATGTCGGGATTGTACCCCAGTTATCTGGATCAGTAGAACCATATAGAGAATAAGTCGGTTTGTATCCTTCAGCTATACTTCTTTTATTGCAATACACAATCATAGCATACCAATTCATGCCGTAAGCCGGGAAATTATCACCTAATCCGTATTGATAATCTCCACAGGGATACAAATGTTGCTGCCACTCCAATTGCGTAACTTCAAATTTCCCGATATAGAAATCACTCACAGTAACATTATGTACAGGCCTACATCCATCATGAAGGCTGTCACTTTCTCCTCCCATCTCAAAAGTACCACCCTCAACAAAAACCATAGGGGTTTCTGTTATCTGTAAATATTCTATATCATTCAGATCAAATTCAATAGATGAAGTTCCATCATTAAAATTGACTTCCATTTTAGCTGAATAGCAAACAATGGTTATTATTCCAAATATTATCAGTAATTTTTTCAATTTTACTTCCCTCCTAAGTCAGTAAATAAAATAATCAAGGTCTTCTAACTACTCGAAAACCACAATATTCATATGGATCAATGTGTCCGAGAATTTCGCGATACGAAACACGACAGGGATATGAATCACCTGAGTATGCACCACTTCTTAATATACAACTTCCTACCCACCCACTATCAGATGAACCAGTAGGATCATACACCGTACCTATGTCATAGCAATCGGAATAATAATCAGGATCATAAGTGTCCCAACACCATTCCCCAACATTACCACTCATATCATAAATACCAAGTTGATTAGGCAATTTTGTTGCTACCGGATGTGAATAATTACCCGAATTAGCAGAATACCATGCATAATTGGTCAAATCTGCTTCTTCATGGCATCCGCTGTATTCTAAATCATCAGTATTATGAACTCCTCCTCTTGCAGCAAATTCCCACTCCGCTTCTGTAGGTAATCTGTAGCCATCAGCTTCCCAATTACAAACAACAGCATCCCAATCAGGTATATTCGGATCATCCATTTCTGTTGGAATTCGACCCCAGTCTTCCGGGGTTGTAGAACTGTAAATAGTATAACAAGGTTCTAATCCTTCCAATATGCTTCTTTTATTACAGTAAACAAGTATATAATACCAGTTAATATCGTTTACAGGATACTCATCTCCTGCTATTTTACCTATGCCTACAAAAGTATCCATGACTTCACGCCACTCTTTCCATGTAATCTCTGTTTTATTTATATAAAAATCGCTTACACTAACACTGTGTACAGGCAACTCGAGAGTACTACCACGGTCGTAATGGTCACCCATTTCAAATTCTCCACCTTGGACAAACACCATTGAACTATCACAAAATTCAATATTTCTCAGCTCATTATAGTCAATATCGACCGCTGCTATGCTATCGTTAAAATTAATATGTATTATTCCTGCATAACATACACTAAAAGTCATTAATACTAATACTATGTTTCTCATTTTTAGTCTCACTTATTCATTTTACTAATAGAATTTTGCTGCTAAGTATATTATCATTCTGACTTACTTTCACAAAATAGACACCTGATGACGCACTGTTATTTCTGGCATTCCATTTAATATTATGATTTCCTGAATTCAATTTTTTTTCCTGAATTGTTTGAACATATTGTCCTAGATGGTTAAATATATCAACTCTTGTCAATCCGGGTTCTTTTAGAGTAAAACTTATTGTAGTAATAGGATTGAACGGATTAGGATAATTCCTTAGAAGTGAGATTCCCATATTGCTCAATATTCCTTCATGGTCTCTAATTCCACTCGTATCTGTAAAAGTTATATTATTTATTTTTTCAATATCAAAATCAAAATATGTACCATCTTTTTTCTTAATTCTTAAAATTTGGTTATTAAATTCAGAGAATGATATACTTGACATATTTTCCATTTTATAATTTTGAATCGTAGAATCTCTGTTTATCTTTAGAAATTCTTGAGAATATAGTATAATTACCCATATCAATAAAACTCTTAAAGCCAGACTGAACTGCAACATCTATAAACCTCATTATTTTGTTTATCTCAAATAAATTCTTGCTTCGATAATTCTATATGCATTGACTGCTAATAATATATATTTCACTTAATTTTTTGTCAAGTTAAAAAATCAAAGAAATCACAATTATACGTAATTGGGTTATGTGAATTCAAGTAATAAATGCAACAAAGGTATATTGATTGGAAATTGTAAATTCAAATCTAACTGCTAAATTATGTCTTTACTTTTAATACGGGAAATGATAAATTGACACATAGGGATTGAAGAACTAATTCTTAAAAGAAAAATAAACAAGGGCTAACATTGGCAAAATATCAATGGGTCACTTGGAGATTTAACTCGTTTTGACCCACTGCTTTTTGCCATGACCGTTAGCCAGCATTAATTTTTCTTTTTAAAAGAGACCCTATGTGGCAATTATTAAAAGATGGGTAATTCTTTATTTAAAACCATTAAAAAAATACATAATTTTATAGTCTTAATTCTATGCTACAATATTGCTTTGATTGTATGATATAATCATATATTTTTGAGGTTATCTTAAAACTTCAAAGGGGTTATTATGTCAGACAAATCAGTAGGATCATTTTTATTTCATTGTAAGTATGAAAAGAACCTGAGTGAAAAAACGCTAAAAGCATACAAAACGGATATTAACCAATTTAAGGTTTTTATAACTGAGAAAGGATTATCAAAAGTAGAATGTACTGATAAATATCTGTTGAGAGGTTACATTAAGGATATTTATAAATTCAAACCGAAAACAATAAAAAGGAAGCTCGCAACCCTAAAAGCCCTTTTTAACTATTTGGAATTTGAAGACAAAATCATTGTAAATCCTTTCAGAAAAATAAAAGTAAATATCAAAACAGGACAGCATTTACCTTCCACAATCAGTTTTACAAGTATCAAAAAATTGTTCAGGTGTTTATATCAGAAGAAAGAATTTTATGAATCAAATAATCCTGATCGTGTATTCACTATCTTTACGATTACCCGAGACATTGCAATATTGGAAATACTTTTCGGTACTGGTTTGAGAGTATCAGAAGTTTCAAATATAAAAATAGAGAATATCGATCTTAATCATGGTTGGATAAAGATCAATGGAAAAGGAAATAAAGATCGTACTATTCCAGTTTGTGATAACGAAATTAAACAGGCTGTAAGGAAATATTTAAGCTATATAAAATTAAAAGAAGGTTTTCTTTTCAGAAACAGACTTGATAATAAAATTTCTGAACAATCGATCAGATTTATGATCAGAAAATACACGAAAGAAGCTAAGATACAGGAACACATAACACCACATATGTTCAGACATACGATAGCTACACTTTTACTGGAACGAGGAGTTGATATTATGTACATTCAGTCGCTCTTAGGACACAGTTCGATAAATACTACACAGATTTATATTCAGATAAATGAGAAAGCTAAGAAAAGAATCATCAATAAAAAGCATCCAAGGAGGGACTTTCAAATGATTTCTGAATAAAGGATAACTAAATATTATATGGTAAAATATACTGAAATTGATATTATATACAATTATCCTGTCTTTAAATATTTCAATTGGTTAAAGTCTGTGGGGTTTAGGAATCCGACACAACAAAATACGATAATTACATTATTTATGCTTCTTTCCGTTATTATAGCATCGTTTATAGATAATAGTTTTATATTAGATAAAAATAATATCGGTTTGTTCCAACATCCATCTATATGGTTTTTTTTTATAACGCAATTTGTATTTCCTTTAACATTATTTAAATCAGTAAAAAAATTATTATATATATATATGACTGGAAAGAGTTAATTGTAACAAAAAAGTTTATTGAGAATCATTATACAGATTTTATCAATTATTTGTCAATATTCACAAAAAGGGAGTCAAATACTAGTGTTGTATTATTCAATATTATGATAATTCTTGGTCTAATTGCATTTATATGGAATACACTTCAAAATCAATTACCATATAAATTTCTTGGTTTTGATTTCTGGGATTCATTTAATTATCAATGGGGTTATTGGGTTACTAGAATATATAAATTTTACTTATGGGTTCTTTTATTGCCTTCATTAGCTCATATCCAAGTTGGGATCATGCTTACAATTCGAAAATTAATTATAAAAGCCAATATGCAAAATGAAGTAATTTTAGAACCATATCATAAAGATAGTAATGGAGGTGCAAAAGCTTTTATTGATACAATAATTCATTCAATAGCACCAATTCTTTTTTTTGTAGGAATGCACAATATTATAGTAATAAATATACATAAACAAATTGATTATACAACTGTGTTGGGATTGTTATTTGCGTCACTAATATTTTTATCATTTTATTTAATCCCAGCATTTTATCTAAAAGAAATTATTGTTTCAGAGAAGGATAAATTCTTAAATGAAATATCTCACTTACAAAATTCATTACTTGAAATAGCATTTAAAAATAATAGTAACATTAAAGTCAATATTGATGCTATTACTTCTTTAACCAAAATAAGCAAAAAAATAAAGTCCATTCCAAATTGGCCGCAATTTACTTATATATCAAAATTATTGAGTTTAGCAATATCTCCAACAATACTCAATATAATAATAAAATTGATAGTATAAATTTCTTATATTTCAAAAGCGTTGAGAATTTTTCCCCAGTTGGATATCACTTTGTATAATAGGTTAGTTGTTGTTAATACCGCAACTAACCAAGTAATAACATTCAAAAGTGAGATATCAATTTTAATATAATCTGGGTGCAATATCATAAAAAATGTAAATAACCAGATAGGAAATACTGTAAAACCACCAAGGATTCTTTGAGGTGGTAATAATAGCTCTCCAGAATTTTTTACATTTCTCATAGATAAAAGAAATACTTCTCTAAGTACTATCAAAGTACAAGGAATAATTGGCATTCCCTTAATAGATAAAAACATTATAGATATAATAGTTAAAAATTTATCACCAAATAAATCTAAGAATTTACCTGCTTCAGTTGTACATTTATAATGTTTTGCAAGAAATCCATCTAAAATATCTGAGAAGCATGAATAGAGAAATATAATTGATGCAAAAATTTTATATTCTAATGCAACGCTAATAAATATAATTGCAGACAAAGCTCTACTAAGAGTGATTATTTGAACTATTATTCTAATGCTAATATTTAGTTATCCTTTATTTATTTTATTGTTTAGTCATTGTTTTGTTCTTCTTCATCAATTTTTACATACCTTTTATTTTGTATCAACTTTAAAACACCTAAAACTATAAGTATCGACAACATCAAAAAGAATAAGACTCCTAATGGGTTGGGCTTAGCAACCTTGATAATGAAATTTGCTGGAATAATAATTATCCATGCTCCAAAAAAAGTTAACATAAAAAAAAATGAATACATCAGTACTGAAAGTGTAATACTCCGGTGTGCTGTTAACGCTTCCAATCTTGTTCCAAAAAAAATTCTTAAACTATTTCTAATATTTAACGGAGATTCTAAATGATCTTTCCATTTCTTGTATGTAAACATGGAATACAACCACATCATTGTTACTAGAGAAATGCAAAAACCAAAAAAAACTAACCACTCAATATATTTCATAGTATTAAAATTTCCACTACTCCACAATTTTACAATATTAGTTACAACTCCATTTATACTTAGGGAAATCCCAAACATTATAGAAGCTAAAAATAATACTCTTAACACTCTCACAGTTATTAAGAGTGCACGAGTTATCGAATCTTTAATTAAAAAAAATATTTCAATAAATATTATTTCTAAAATCTGCCTTCCTAAATCTAAACCTGTTAATATTGCCTCTAGTAAATTAGACATATAACCTGATAAGCCTTTCCAAATTATGTCTATCAAATTTAAGCCATGCATTGATACAATATTATTATTTACTTTTCTTACATTTAGCTCTTTCTTTAATGAGCTGGCTATTGATATTACAGTAACAAATCCTAATACAATAGCCATAAATGAAGATCTATAGTAAAATATTAATCCCAAATAACGATCTATATCCTTTAAAGATGTATCAATAAGTGGATTTAACTGTCGAACTATTGGAATTGTCCAATAGGGTACTGATGTAAGAATAGTAATAAATAATGATGTAATTAACCAAAATGAACCTTTTCTCAAATTATCATATTGTACTGCATCATTAAATCCAAAAATCAATGCTAAAATAAATGGTATACCAAACAAAAAGTATGCAAAAAACAATAAATATGAAGCAATCTCACTTCCAAACATAAATAATATTACTTGTTTAAATGAAACTGCCAATACCGGAAATAAAATAAATATATTAGTTACTAACTCAAAACCTTTCTTTCTTAAAATACATACTTCAACAAACAAAACAAACAAAACAAATAGGATTGTTAGTTTATCACTATAACTCCCTCTGAGGAAACTATCAGAATAGTATATAAGCAGTATCACAATAACACCAATTGCGTAATGAAAGTATTGTGTGGAGATAAAACTACGACCACATTCAGGACATATTGTATCTAAATCACAACTTGCTAAATGACCACATTGTAATTTCATTATTCATCCTTATTTAAAAATTCTTGATAAATCTCTATTACCATCCCCTTCTCCCTTACCTATTTATTGTCTTTCTTTTTTTTTAAATTTAAGTGCTCTGTGTACCCTCAAAATTGATTATTTACATCATTTTGTAAGACTATAAGCTTACATAACCTTTCCGAATTGCAAAGTCTAAAGCTTGCGGAAGTGCTTCAACTGGGAATTCACCACCACGAGCAGCTTGACCGTTTTTATCGAACCATGTATATTTTACAGATTTCGCATTTTTACTTCCGTTATCCCAAGAAGCGATTCCTAAACGGATTTCACAATTAGAATTTATTTTTGCTTCTTCTTTATGTTCTACTTTCATTTATTCATCTCCATATCTCCTTAATTAGATATTATATTATCCACACGTTAAATATTGATGTATTAACGGATAATCACCTTCATTTGTTACTCCTATCACTCTTCCGTTATATGAAGCCACATTCTGTGTATTGCATTTTGGTTGATTCCTAAATATCAAACAACTTTCTATATCATCAATAAATTCTTGTGCTATTCTCGAAAAAAAACATTGTGAAATAGTTCCTACTTTGAAAACTGGAACTACATCAGGATTATTTTTCAATGTTTTTCCTATACAATCATACGCAGAATCATGATCCTGAGATATTCTAGTTCTTAAACTTTGACCATAAGCTTGACCAATATATAGCAAATCAAGGATATCATAACTTTCTTCTCTACTATTCCATCGAGCTGCATATATCGCATAAAATCCTTTTCCATCAAGCAAATTATTACTTGTGACATTCAATTCCCCAAATTGGTAAACGCCTGTCATCCAATGTATTGTTGCTGTTTCCATTATTTGCCCTACCATTTCCTTTAAATTAAAAGTTGAGCGTTGTCTCCAACGCCCAACTCATCACTTACAACTAGAAATAAACTAAATCAGATTATTTTAATAAAAGCATCTTCTTGGTACTTACTACTTTTCCGTTAGCTACTAAAGAGTAATAGAAAATACCATTCGTTAACTTACTTGCATCAAATGTTACACTATGCTGTCCAATACTTTGTGAAGCATTTACTAGATCAGCAACTACACTACCATTTGAAGTGTAAACCCTAATACTTACACTTGCATCCTGTGAAAGAGCATACTTTATCTCTGTAGTAGGATTAAAAGGATTTGGATAGTTCTGATATAAAGTAAATTCCGTTGGTAACGCAGATCCTACAATATCAGTTTTTTCACTTTCTTTATTACTTTCTGTTAGCTTCGCAAGTAATTCACTAACAGTTGTTGAGTAATCAACTGTTGACCTACCCTTTTCATTACTTTCAGCATCTTTCATCATATTTGCAATCGCAATATCAATTTGACAAAGGGTCTCTTCTTCTTCTGAATCAGCTTCCAAGATCATTTCTTCAGATAATGCAATAGCATCATCGTACTTCTTATTCATTATTTTAGTTGAAACCTTCATCTCCTTAAAGAATTTTTTATTAACGCTTCCTTCTTCAAGAGCAATGTTTACATCATACATAGCAATAAGTGGTTCAAGATCTAATCCTTCCCGAATATAATTATCCGGAAGTTGTGCATAGGCTACAAGAGCTTCTTCACTATCAGGATATTTCTTTATTATCTTTAGATATGATTTAATTGCTTTGTCATATTTCCCATCAAATTCAGCCTCCATAGCTTTATAAAGAACTGAATATGGTTTATCTTCTTCTGGTGCAGGAGATGTTGCTGGAAGCTGACCCCACGGTGAACTTGCTATAGGATCATAGTCTATAGTGAAAAGATGTCCAGTTCTGAAGAAATTATCAGTTACATTTGATGAACCCCAGTAATTTCTCTCTACATTAATGTGATAAATTGCTAATTGATCTTGATCAGCTGGCAGAAAAGAACTTCCGTATACTATACAAGGTACTCCACTTCCATTAGAGAATACATTATTCTGTCCATTACGCATATAAATACTACTCAATCCAAATACACATATTTGACCTGGTATATCTGTAATAAAATGAGGATCCGGCAAATAAGGTACATAACCGTTGTCATAGATTTTATTATTCAAGTATCGGTAAGGCAACATCTGGTTCTCATCAAGCTCATAAACAAGCTTCGGACTAGAATTCATCCCAGTTATGTATAAACCAGTGAAAACATTATTATGAATAGTGTTCATAGTTATATTTGGGGAACAAGAAATAGCAGTAATACCTCTTGAAAAGTTAGCTATCGTATTCTTATGGATTTTACCAATACTTCCACTTTGAGTAATAGTTATACCTCTACCTTCATTGATTCCAGTTATTGTATTGGATATTATATTATACTCATAACCTACTTTCATTCTTTCTACGTTAATTCCGTTAATACAATCTTCAAAGATTGAACTTGTAATATCAAATTGATAATTATCTATACCCTTCACACCTGTATCAGCACCTGATAAATTAACATTGTTCATTGCTATTGAACTACCTGAGGTTGCATTAATACCTAGCCATGTACCTGCTGGATCAGTATAAGTGAAAGTTGTACCATTTGCATTAATTTTACCTTTGTTCATAATAATAATTTCTGAATTTTCAGATACGTTTACAACGGTTCCTGGATTTGCAAATAGATCTACACCATTTTCAATATATAACTTTGAATTTTCATTTAACTTCAAATTTGAATCAGACTGAAAATTTATTTCAGAGAGATAAGTTTGCTGAATATGTAATTCCGAGTTGCTTGCGACTTCAACACTCGAACTTGCAGGAATATTCAAATTCCCAATTATAGCAGCATCTCCATTTACTACAATGTTTGCTCCCTCTTCTAAAATTACATTTGCACCATCTTCTATTATAAGCTCAGAACCTTTTTCCAAAGTAATATAAGAACCACTATTCATATAAATGTTTGATCCTGACTTAATAGATAAAATTGAGCTAATACCTACTGTTAAATTTGATTCTAAAGTCAGGTTTATATCACCTTGAATTGATGCATTACCTGCGGACACAATATTTGTACCTGAAGCTAAAGAGAAAGTATAGTTATCAACTATATTAAATAATGAACCATCATTAATCACTATTGAAGATCCTGATTCCATTGTTAAATTTAGATCTGAAGATGCAATTAATTCTGAATTTTCTTCCAAGACCACAAGACCACCTACACCTGCTATAATTGGAACACTTGGAGAATAAATATCCCCTGACATAAAGTTTAATTGACCTAAGTCTGAAATATTGATATCGCAATCATAAAAGGAGCAGCTATTGTTATAATTAAATATACCTGATGTATTTACGAAAAAGTTAATTGATCCAAATGAAGGATATGTCCCAGGAGTTATTATACTACCATCAGTAACATTTATGTTGTTAGGATATGATCCAAACAATGTACCACATAGAAGTTCAGAATTATTAATAAGTGTTAGCTCTGTACTAGAATTTCCTGAATAACCGACATACATTGTACCTTCATTATCTAAGTCAAGCTTTGTATTATCAAATACTGTTGGCTTTGTGATATATATTGGAGCAAAACCATAGCTTTTCATAGTAATATTCCTGATAGTACATCCATTTGCAAACATACCCCAAGGGGGTGATATTCCTCCCGAGTCTTTACCATATAACTCAATTTTATTTTTTTCACCTTGTAGAACTGAATTTTCATCTAAATTTATGCCTGCTGCTCTCATCAATCCACTACCCTCTAATGATAATTGCACACCTTCACTAATAGATAAACCAGAAAAACTGTGTACTTCTGAGTTTTGAGATATTGCAAATGTTGCATTTGCTGCTATTTGCATATCTGATGGTGTACTCATATATGAATTATCTATTAATTCAATTCTTGAATTTTCTTTTAAATCAAATGTCGAGTTTAAGTATGCGCCAAATGAAGAATTCTCCATTAATGTGAGTGTTGAATTTTCTGATAATGTAAAAATTGAAGTTTCGGCTAGTGTAAGACCAACACTTGGCATTGCTATTAGAGATGGAGATACCATGCAATTACCAGTTAATGTTTGATCAATATTTACTATGCCACATAAACCATTAAGGTTTAACAAATCTTCTTGAATCCCTATATCTTGATATGAAACTGAATGTACTTCATAATTTTGATACTCTGGAGCAGCATAAGGGTGTATATTATAGTAACCATATGGTGACCATGTGTCCATATTTCGAGCATAATCAAAAGCTTCATTCATTTGAACAAATCCATCTCCATCTATATCTGGATCGTATGCTGGTGGATGTTCTGGTCCTGTTCTGAAGTACAGATCGAACGGGAATTCGTCAGTTTTGTATCCCAATTCCCATGCTTCAAATCCAGGATAAAATCCTCTGGCAGCTGCAGTCCAATAAAAGACAAACTCACTATATCTTCCATAAGTTAACCACAATTCTGCAAATGTTGACTCATTAACACTAGATGCAGCATGAACAACTCTGTGTGGATCTGTTATGTTACTACTATTTGTTATAAATCCACCGCTATGGCATTGCCCCAAAACAGTTATAGTCTCAGCGGTATCTAATGGGTCAAGCATATCATCCAATTCAGAAGGACTAATACTATCATAGCCCCACAATACAATAGTTCCATCAGTATACCCATGGTCAGTAACATAAACAAATAACTGATCATCTGAATCTACCTCATATGCTAAGCGATTAAAAGTACTTTCAATACTTGATTTAGAAGCAGGATATAAGATATCATCTGTTCCATCTTTATCTAAATCTAAAGATCCCCAATTATTTACAACAGTACCATCGGAGGAATGAACGTAAATGTTTTCTGGTTTGTAACCATATACATCAGTTAATGTGCAATATATAGCTGACATATTATTCCAATAACGCTTATAATTTTCACTAGAATTATAACCACCACTAATTATAACTGCATAATTATGATTACTTGGTTCTAAGCTACTTTGGATTTTTGCATTTGGATTTGTTTGAAGATTATTTTCACCAGCATAATCAACTTGTGAAATTTTCTCAAAGTCACTCATGTCTAATGGAGGAAATGTATCATTAATAATTTGATACTCACCTGTTTCTTCATCAACAAATATGTATCTACAAGGGTGTGACCAATCTGCAAATACAAGATCATCTACAAAAAATACCCAATTAGAATTGTAAGTACAATTTAATTCTCTATCCAAAATTGCAATGCTACTGCCGTTTTTAACTGTTTTTAAACTAAAAACATCGACTTTACCAATTTTATCTGCAAGTATCTGGGTTAATACTAAATCCTTAGCCTGCTCTTTTGTAATCCCTGCATACAATGAAGTTAACATACTCGCTAAAAGTATGACTAGTACAACTTTAATTTTTTCTAAATTCACCAACAACCTCCTTTCAGATCGTTGAAAAACCCCAGTATTTTTATTGGGGTTTTTTAATTTCAACCCGAAAATTATGTATTTATAAAAATTTACTGATTTTTCGAACAAAGAAATATTTAGTCATAATCTGATATTTTTCTAAAATTGAGTGTTGTATTCCTTTGGAGGCTTGATAAATACAAATATTAGACTGAAAAGAGCTAATATGCTATCAATTACTGTATCTTTTCTTGATTTCTTGTCCAATAGATTTGCAATTTTCTTGATATTTTGGCAAATAGCTGTCATCAAGCATTGAAATGAAACTTGAGCTAATCCTCTAAACCTTGCATATCTATAACCATGTAGTTGTTTCGCATCTGCAAAACTTCTTTCAACCGTTTCTTTTCGCCGTTTGTATATATTTCTCCCTTCTTCAGTAAGCCTGTTTAAATCCATCTCAATCTTATCCTTTTCCCATATATGCCTTGTGATTATTCTTCTATGATTCTTTTCGTGAGTACATTTATTCAAATATGGACAATTTATACAAATTTTAGGATCGGATGCGTATTCTTTATACCCTTCTCTTCGAGTAGTTCTATAGGTAAGTTTCTGACCATTCGGGCATATATAATTATCGTTTACCTCATCGTATACAAAATATTTTTTTCTTATTTTATTCTTATCAGAACTCGGTGCTTTATAAGCTAATGTACCATAAATCTCTCTTTTCTTTAAACCGTGGCAAACAGCTACGGTATTGTATCCTGCATCTAATCCAACTGCTTTAACATCAAAGCCAAATCTGTTTATCTGACGATCAAGTCTTTCTATATATGGTATACTGTCGTGAACATTACCAGGAGTTACATGTACATCAGTTATGATGTTGTGCTTACCATCAACTGTTCTGTGATCAAGATAGGCAAAACCCTCTTCCTTAAAGTCTCTGCACATATAACCACTATCAGGATCTGTTGTGCTTACTCTCGTATTCTTTAGTTTGGGTTCTTTAGACTTTTCTTTTAATTCTTTCTTGCCATGATTAAGACGATCCTTATTTATATCCTCTTCCAGTTCCTCAAGATAGCCCTTTGCTGTACCTTTTACATCTTTGCGATTAAATTTCTTCTTATTTGCATTTGCCTTTAAATGTGTTGAATCTGTATACAATAATTCTCCGGTAACAAGATGCTTTCGTAAAGCTAGTAAAACTGTTTCATCAAACAAATCCTGAAATATATTACTATCTTGAAATCTGCGAAGTCTGTTTTGACTAAGGGTTGAATGGTGTGGCACTGAATCTGTTATCTTTAGTCCTAGAAACCAACGATAGGCTAAATTTACCTGTATTTCTCTTATAAGTTGACGTTCGGATCTTACTCCGTACATAAATCCTAGTAGATATATTTTGAAAAGCATTACAGGATCAAAAGCAGGTCGACCGTTATCTTTACAATAGAAAGGACTTAATTTTTCTCGTACAAATGTAAAATCTATATATTTATCAATCTTACGCAATAAATGGTTTTCAGGTACTAAATCTTCTAAAATGACCAATTCCATTTCTGTCTGTTTTGAATCTGGTATTCGAAGCATAATTCACCTTGTATATGTTTACTGTTTATAGAATATATTAATCGGTTGGATAATTGGCAATTAATTTCTGAGATTTTTTGCAAATAAAAAAAGTCTCAGCGGTTCGCCGAGACTTTGTCAACAGTCTGCTTTTTTACATTTATTTTTCATTGAAGTTACTGATATCTTTTTCTTATATTTGAAAAAGAGGTGTAGACAGTAACTTAGACTTTAATGTTCCGTATTTTACTTGGTCGGTATCTTTACGGAGTGCTATAGGTCATTTTGCTTTCATCACCTCCATTTATTTTTTAGTTACAAGGTGATGCCTGACAATGGGATCAGGTACCCTTATTGCAACTAACGCAGGTACAACATCCTCTTCGTCTCTTTAACGAATCCATCAATCTTTAGCCTATAATAATATACACCACTGTTTAATTTATTAGCGTTAAATAGTGCTGTATATTTTCCCTTTCCTTGCTTTTCATTTACCAAAGATTTAACAAATTCACCCTTAGTATTAAATATGTTTATTTCAACTTCACTAATTTTATTCAAACCATAATCTATTGATGTCTGATTATTAAACGGATTTGGGTAGTTTTGCTCAAGTTCAAAATTCTCAATTCTAACTTCTGAATTATCAATAGATGTCTGAGATTCTTCAACAAAATTGCTTGTAGTATCATTAAAGAGTATATGAATTGTACCTATTTCGGGAGGTGGATCATAAAAATCATAGTTTAAGGTAATGATATCACTCCAACCATTACCATCTAAATCAGCGACAAAAGATTTATGTGAACAGATACCAGTATAGTAATTAACAGGATCTTGAAAAGTCCCATCCTGATTATTATACAATACATAGGTGTTAAACAGTTCTTCTTCAGAATTATTATAGTAGATTGATACGTTGTAAATAATGTCTGGGTAATTATCATTGTTAAGATCAGAGATGAAAATATAAGCCATTGCCTCATTTATTTGTTTTGTGTATGTCAATTGGAAATTACCTTCACTATCATTTGAATAAATTAAAAGAGTTTTGTAAGTACCTGGCATACCCCATTCCGTTGCTATTATATCATTGTCATTATCACTATCAACATCAGCTATATTGACTCGTCCAACATGATATGATTCAGGTATTTTGTAGTGTTGTAGACCTGTATTATAATTAAACCAAATATCTAATCCGTTTAAAATAATATCATCTCTACCATCACCATTTAAATCTCCACATGCAATCCCATTAGGTGGATAATCTAAATCAAAATAAACAGGGTCCGCAAATACTCCTCTTCCATTATTTTCAATATAACCCCAATAAAAATTAGGATTAGAATAGAAGAGAACATCATTATCATGATCGGAATCAATATCCCCAATATTAAAATAGCTTGCACCTTTTTTTATAGAATAGTGATTCTCATATAAGCTATCATTAAAATTATATAAAACACCAACGCAAGTACTGTCCTTATCATCATAATATTCTGTTAATATGTCATATGAGTTATTGCTATCCAAATCTAACAAATGAAGAGAGCCATGATTAATGGGGTAATAGATTGAGTCTGAATATGAAAATATCCCATATCCGTCGTTAGTCAATATTGAAATACCTGTCCAATCATTAATTTTATCATGTCCTAGTATAATATCTAGATCTCCATCCTGATCAATATCTGCAACATCAACTGAAGCTGGTTTTTTTGGGACAATATATTCGTCTGCAAATAAGAAAAACGCTGTTACAAATATTATGAGTATTGATATTTTTTTCATGATATAACTCCTCTACAAAATTTTATTTTTTTTACAATATAACACTTTTGTAGTCCCTGTGCATTCATAATTAAAGATCTTCTTTACTATTCGCTGAATATTTTATGTTTGTCATCTCCGATTTAAGAAAATCATCATTTAACACTTTTATAAAATGCTTTGCTTGTGATTTCGTTCCAACATTGAACTTATTATTTTCATCATCTATATCGATACCAACCTCATATTCTTGAATTATTCTTTTACAATCGTTAAAAGTTAAGTTCCTGAAATAAGGTTTTTCTTTTATCTTATTCAGTTTGTTGATAGAATGATAATCATCCTTCAAGAAATCTTTTAATTGATCAAAATTCTCAACAAATCCTATTTCACCTATTTCATCAAGTGTTTGTTCTGCTATTGACTGCTTTACCTCTTTGTATAATAATGCATTTTCAAAATGAAGTTTGTTTTCAAAGACCAATAAATCCTGGCAATATAGAGCATCTAAATTACCGTCCATTGTTAAAACATCATTTTCTAACTTTTTCAAAATATCATGGTCATATATCAAAGCAAGCACTCCTCCCGTTTTTATAACTTTTGAAGGTGTAACTTTCTTGATAATGTAAAAAACTTTACCATTTCCATATATTTTAATCCAGTAAGCCCAAATATCATCATATGCCAGATTGTTACTATCATACCATTCTATATCATGTTCTTCATTTATAACACTATCAACATGATTGAAGAACGGTACAGTGTTTGACCCTTGCTTCCACACAACTTTCCTATCAGGATTAATCGATGGATCATAATTGATTAAATCATAATCTTTTTCAACCAGTTTCTTTTCAATAACTGGATAAAAAAGATTAATAATAGATTCGCCTAGGTTTCCATGACATCGTGCTTTATAAATATCCAACTCATAACTATCATTCACAATATTAGGTTGTGATAGAATATAAATCTCTACAGCATTATCGTCAGGTATGTTTTGTATCTCTTCAATTAATTCATTTCGATTCATAGAATTCTCCTTTTTAATTATTCGTTCTTTTTTATGAATATATCATTTACTAGTGGCACTACTTCTAGTTCATCTGACTTTTTAATTTTCCCCTTATGAATAATTATCTTAGTTCTATCATTAATATCAACAACAGTTGAAATTGAATAACGGAAAAAAGTAAGAGTCGGGTTTGTCAATATCATATGCGTTTTTATGTATATATGCCCTAAAACATAGAATAACAGAATCGTAGCCATAACACTTTGCCATGAATCAAATTTCAATCCAGCAAAAGGTAGTATATAAGTCGCTAAATATGATAGATGTTCCACATTATTACTTTTCACTTCTTTAATATTGAACTTCTCTGCTGAACCTTTAATAACAATTTTCAAAACTATAAAATAGAGAGATATTGAAATCACTATTAATATAAGAAATACAAAAGATGTCTTATTAATCTTTAGCATTTCTTTTAATCCTATAAAACATCCTGTTTCAACATCAAAAATTTTATCGTTAATATTCTGGAAAAGTAGAATGAAATATAGAGGAGCATAAGAAATTACAAACAACAGTATTTGAACTATTTTTCTCATTATTTATCGTATGAGAATTTAACATTTGTATTTATGTACCCATTTAGACCAGAACCATTGCGAGCTAATTTTTTCATATTATCAACATGATATTGACCTGCTTTCCTATAGCTATATCTATATATTTTCCCTGTTCCTACAAACTTAACATCAATATAGTCCTCTCCAATTGAGTATGATTCTACATTCGATTCTCCATTAGCGTTAGCATATGATTCCATAATGTACACCTTATTTGTTTAATTTAATTCTATCATCTCTCTCTTTCATATAGCATTCATTACATAATTGCGTACAGTTTGGTGGAATATCCCCATACCATATATCATAATCTTCCAAAGGCCACTTTCTGCATTTATCACTATAATGCCATTTTTCACTTTTCTTCTGCTTTCTGAACTCTCTTACCATTTGCGACATCTATATCAAAGTTATTTTATATAAAGCAAGGTCATGCACTCAGGCATGACCTTCTAATCTTCACCACAATTTAGGTCGCGGAGGCGGTGGTGGTG
>JAQICF010000210.1 GCA_027858795.1 Candidatus Delongbacteria bacterium
GGTGGTAAATTTTCTAAATTATCTTCTAAAATACCATTACTTACTGTTCGAATATAAGCAGGATTATCTTCAGGTACAGCTAATACCTCTTCTTTAATATTCCAATATTCTAACATATCTTCTTTTAAATCAGGATTATTTTCTATCTTTAAAGCAGTATAAATTAAGTATTTATTAAGTAATTCAATTACTACTTGCTTATCAAGAATATCAAAATTAATAAGTGAATTATTTGTTATTTTTCCAATTCTTACTCTTTTGATAGTTTTTTTATCATCAGCAGTTTCCTTTTCGACAATGATGTAGTCAGGTATATTATTATACATAGGAAGGTTCTCCAATTGAAGTTTAATTAGGTATTATATATTACTCAACAGTCTATTTTTATCAATTACTTCATTTCTTAGACACCCTCCGATTTAATCATTATTCTTCTATTTGATAAAAATCCTGATTTTTAAATATATTAATCCAATCTTGTTCGAAGATTGCTTGAGCTTCTAGTCTTAATTTCATAGCCTTCTTATCATTTCCAATTTTTTCAGCGATAATGGCATCGTTAATTTTTTTCATTGCTCTAAATTTACAACATCGCTCTTTTGATTTATATATAACTTCTTTTAATTCATCTGTGAGTTTGTTACACTTAATCAAAATACTTTCAGCCTCATTTACTTCATAAATAATACTTTTTATCGAACTTAATGTAAAAATTTCTCTGATAAGTGATTTTTGGATTACTTCTGAATATCTCAAATATTCTAATTTAACAATCAATTCCTCAGCAGTAGTCCGTAATTTCTGCCCTTTTGTCATTATGACATGACTACTCTCATAAGTATTATTCTCTTTAAGATCATTAAGAACTTCTATTTTATTTTTTAGTGCTTCAATAGACCAATAATCATCAATAGAATTCTTTTTAACACTTTTTCGAGCTTCTTTTATATCTTTTTCAAATTCTTCAATAAATTCTTCAATGGTATATTCTTCATCATTAATTTCATACATATCATCATCTTCATTTTCGTTTCTTTTAGTACTATTTTTACTGTCAATTATACCTCGCTGAGCTAAATTATAAATAAATTCATCAACTTCAATTAAAGCATCTTTAGTATCCATCTTAGCTATTCTTTTTATTTTATCTAAATATGATTGTATTTCATCTTCAGATAAATTAGTAAATTTATGCATCGCTTACTCCTTTACTTTATTTTTTCATCGTCCTCTGTATCAGTAATTTCGGAATCATCAAGTTCTAACATATTAACAGTTTGGATAGCATTCCCACCGATACCTTTTATGGAGCCATACATTCCAATAGTATTATTTAACACTTTTTCAATCTGTGCATCCCTAGTTTTCCAGAGTCTCGCCATTGCTCTTTTCTCTTTATCAATATCATTTTTCATGGAAGTGAATCCTTCCACAATAGCCTCTATATGCAATCTAAACTCACTACCAGTTAGATAATCATAAAGCATAGACATCTTATCACCTTTATTTTCCTGCGTAGCGATAGCATTACTAATCTGTATCATTGACTCCCTCAAAACTATCACAAGGCTCTTAAATTCCAAATAATTACAAATCCATATACCATTTTTCTGTCCAGCTCTTTCCATATCCTTCGGCATTGCATCAGTTACTAGAACACCGATATTTGCCTTTTTTCCCTGCATATCAGCTTTGAATTTATCCAACCATGTATTTTGAAATTCCTTAGTCAACTTACTTTCATAATATATCGTCCCACATTCCTGACCTAATTTATCCTTTACAAATTGGATACAGTCAGCTCCTCTTGCTCCTTTCTTTATTTCGTCAATTTGATCATAAGGGAAAGACTCTTTCAAATATTTTTCAATTGCAAGCTCCATGGATTCACCTTGAAGTTGCATAGAACCTTGATCCGCCTTTCGTTTCATCTCTTCAGCAAGTTTCTTGTTATCTTCTATTTGTTTTAATAAACCTTGTTTTTCAACTTCAAAAGATTCTCTCTCCTTAGTTCGAGCATTAACTTCAATTTCTTTTTTATTATTAAGCATTTCTTCTTTTAATCTCAATTCATAATCTTCTTCTCTGTCTTTAAGTTCATTCTCTTTTTCTAATATTTCTAACTCTTTTTTCTTTAGTTCGCGGTTCTCTTCTTTTCTTTTTTTATTTTCCTTTTCCAAAGATTTCATTTTATCATCAAATTCTTCCTGTAAGCCTTTTTCTATTTTATCTTTTTCCATATTAAGCTGCTTCTTCAATTCTATTTTTACAAGTTTGTCTTGATTTTCTTTTCGCAGTTCCAGATCTTCTTTTTCTTGTTTAAGTTTATTCAATTCCTCATTTAATAATTCATCATATTTTGCTTTAATATTATCTTCTATTTGACTAGATAATACTTTTTCTACATCAAATTCATGCCCACAACTTGGACATTTTATTTTATCACTCATTTTGTACTCCGTAAATTATACTTATATTTCTACCTCGGTGGAATCTTTTATTTTTGGTTTTGCTTCAGGTTTTTTCCAATTTTTCAAATTTTGAACAATTACTTGATAGTAATCAATTATCATTTTCTCAATAATTTCAATAAACTTCGTTGGCGATGCAAAATTTCCTTTACCGAAGTGCTTATTCAATATAACTCTAAAATCATTTATTCTTTTTCCATCTTTTAATTCGTCATAAAACTTATCATAATCATTCCATTTGTGACACTCTAACCCTTTCGTATTCTTGACATTTATTTCAATATTTAATTCTTCTTCTAATTTCTTGAATTTTTCACAATTTATACTTTTAGCTTTTATTATATGCTTCTCAAACCAACTCAATTGACCTTTGATGGTCTTTTTATCTTGTGTAACATTTGTTCTTACTTCCATTCTCACATATTTTGTATCAAAAGCAACTCGAATTTTTAGATCAGAAACACAACCTTTTATTTTAAATATTGAAATCAATTCTTTTTTATCAATGAGATTTTTTACATCTTCATCAATTCTACCTTGTAAATTATTCTTATATTTTTTTAATCCTGTTTTAACAAATAGACCTAATTTTCTACTAAGAATTAAAGCTAAATCTTTTTCTTCTTGTTGCCAGCTTGCTACTGCGTCAAGAATATCTTTATCATTACGACTAATCTTTGAACTAGTATCCAATTTTGTAATTGCTTCTTTCCATCCTTTTTTCATTCGTGTAAATCCAAATACTCCTGATATTTCATGTTCAAAGTAAGAAACTATTTCTCTCATTATTTCAACTTGGTCTTCATCATCAATATTGCTTTCGTTATCAAAAAGTAATATATGAGCCATTGTTAGGATATGTGACCATGAAAAATGAAATATTTCGATAGTATTAGGAACTTTTAATTTTAAAGGCGATTGAGTTGGTTTAGAGACAAATTCATTAGAAATTGTTACAATCTTTGAAATACCATATTCTTTGGCAACTTTTATATAATTTTCAATTTGATCCTGTTGCAATGTATTGCTTTTATTCTTTATCTCAAAAAGTATCGCTTTTTTAATCTTACCCACTGTTACTTGTAAAAGCATACCATCAGGTCTATCATCTTTTTCCTTATATTTTGCAAAATTAACTTCAGTATAAGTATAAATTCGACCCATTTTCTGTGTAATCCCAATTTTAGAAAAAAACATTTCTCTAAATTCTTTAACAAGTCTTAAGGCACTTAGAAAAATAGATGTTAATGCCATTTCACTACCACCCTGTTTTGCCACAGGAATTAGTCTAGTCTTTTGCACAGTGATTTCTTTTGGATTTGCATCTGGATCTTTTAGAATTACATCAAACTCAGATTTTTTTAAACCTTCGATCTTTGTTAGTTTTTTCTTTGCCATTTTTACCTCGATTTATTATTTGTATGAATTTTAATATAATTGTAATTAAAATTTTTTAATTCGCTTTAGATTTGCAGAATCTTAAGAACATTTCCGTATTCAAAGCTTTAATGTATACTTGTTCACCATATGTTTTGTTATGCTTTAAAAATGAATTTAAAACAAATTGTCTTAAATCAATTATTTTATCAAGCTCATAATTGTCATTATCTCCTTCAGCTATTAAAAAATTCATTAGATTTAAATTTTTATCACCTTTTTTTAAAGGAGTATTGTAATTGAAGTATAGATCATTCTTATGTACCTCTAGAATTTTAACATTCACTGATTCTAAAATTGAACACGCTGAGAGATTAATTGTCTTTTCAGCTTCGTAAGCATTTATTATAGGTTTACCTGCAAAAGTATTTTGTATTATTACGTGTTCTCCATAATCTATGCTACCACGTAAAGGTAAGCCTTCTTTAAAACTATATTTCAGCAAATAAGAACTGTAAAGTAAAAATATAAGCAACTCTGTTTTGTATGCCTCAGATTCTTTTTCACATTCCAACGATATTAAAATTGTATCACTAAAGATAAGCGTCTTAATTTGCTTAACAGTCTCAATGTGGTTTGTACTTTCTAAACCAAATGCTTTAATTGCTGAATTAGGTAATTCTTTAACATCTTTTAATAATTTTTCAATAATGTGTATTAAGTAAGTAATCTCATTATTATCAAGTAACGATTTATAACCTAATATATCAAAAAATCCAATTAATCCCTTCTTTACCTTTGTAGTCATTTTACTTCCGTATTTTAGTAACTATTTATATTTCTTTACAGGAATATAAGTAAATTCAATTTGAAAAGTCAAAAATAGTTTTCATTTGTTCCTTCATGTTATTTTTAGACAACGATGCTTTCTACATCCAATCCCAAAATTCCAGGTTGTCATAATGCTTATTCAGCATCGCTACTTCCAAAGGCAGTTAAAAAAACCTAACACCCTCAAATTTCATTAGTATCGAATTTCTTTATCCTCAGGACAAAGATCATTTAAACTTTTTGAGAATCCTGATTTTGTTAATTCTCCAAAGTGATAAAATTTAGCATCAGGTAGTAATTCTAAAACTAAATTTCGTACTTCTTCAGATCTCTTAATTACCATATCAGATATTTTTTTATTTTCAGGTTCTCCGACTGCAAAAAAGATCTTATTAACAGCAGGAATTATTCTTTTAATTTTCTCATTACCATCTTCAGCGATAAGTTCTTCAAGTGATTCAGTGTGCATTTCAGAAAAATTACCTATTTTAGTGAATAAATTAAAAATGTAAAGCCTTGTATACCCTCTTTGAGTCAGATCATCATATACTCTTTCAGGATACTTGAATGAAAAAGTGGGAGAGTTTAAGCAAAATACTGCTAAAGTACTCTCCTTACTATAATCCTGAACTAACACATGCATTATCCATCTTATGTGTTTTTTCCAAGCAGTTAATTCTTCTAATGACCTGTGTTTCATAATATATCTCCTTTAAAATTTATAAATCGTAACAACACAGGTAATATAGATAAGTATGAGGGACAAATAATGGCGTAGGAAGAATGACAACATTATTCTTTTGCCTTATTACTTCAAATCAATTAAATTTCATCCATGGCAAAAGCATCCAAAAATATCGATATCAACAAACACACTATATACTTTTTCACTGGTGAAGATCAGTACTCAATTGAGCAAAAAGTTCATGAAATTATCCCAATGTATATGGATGAGGATCTTAAAGATTTCAATTATAATCATTTTAATGAAGAAAATGTATCTGGAGAAAGTATAAGCCTTGCTCTTTTTTCCTTGCCTGTTATGGCTGAAAAAAGAATAGTTTATATCTCTAATATCGAAAAAATGAACTCCGAAGTGACTGATCTGCTTTCAAAATTTATCAAGAAAAATATAGATACAACAGTTTTGATCCTAACCGGAATTAAACCTGATAAACGAAAAGTGTTTTTTAAAGAGATCGCAAAACATCCAAATAGTTTCTCACAGGAATTCAAGCAGAAAAATGAAAGAGAAATAATGCAATGGATGAAGAATTACATAATGTCAAAGAACAAGAAGATCAGCAATAAAGGCCTCATGCTTCTCTCTATTAGCATATCTTCACATCTATCAAATATTGCATCTGAGATAGACAAGCTGATCGAATATTCATCTGGTTCAGAAATAACTGAAGATACTATAGAAAGTGTTCTTGGTATTTCAAAAGAATTTAATATCTTCAAATTACAGTCAAATGTTGTAAATAAAAATATTAACGAAGCAATAAATATATGTGATAATATTCTAAAATCTAAAAGTAATAGAATGGATCCAATCGGTATCAACTTATTCCTATCCAGGATATTTATATCGGCTTTTGAGATAGCTTATGTAGCATTGGTAAATAAAATTTCAATTGATGCATCTGCAAAAAAACAGGGCTTTAATAATGCATGGAGGGATGCTGACACTATTACATGTGCAAAAAAATATAATGCCGGCGAATTAATTCGGATCTTGAGATATTTTTTGGAGTGTGATATAAAGCTTAAATCTAGTTATCAAGATAGTAAAACTGCAATTTTTGTGTTACTTGAAAAAATTATTAAGCAAGGAAATAATAAAGATTGTGAATATTTAGAATATTTCGACACCTTAAGAACGTGATTTACTAATCATCAAAATTTCCCTGAATAACGAATTCACCAGTATCTTTTACATTTAAAAACTTATGGATCGCTGCTCCTTTTATGATCCTCATATCCAAAGTATCACCATCAATATTTTTAAGTTCCATATAAAAAGAATCTGCATCGGTAACATTCATCACAAGAGAATCTGAAATGTAGTTTCCAGACAAATTATCCAAAGAAATGATTCCACCTGTATTATTCACGTAGAATTCAAGAGAATATGTTGATGAATCATTAGCCTCAACGCCATAATACATTTTAAAAGTATCTGACACTTCTCCTGAGTAATCAGTGTCACATGAAATAAATGTAAGTGAAATCAGTATCATAGAAAGTGTAATTAAGTGCTTCATAATTAAATCTCCAGTTTTATGAATGGTTAAAACAATGTAATCATTAAATTATAAACTTCAAAATTATATTTGCATAATTAATGAATTATAGCTTAATTTTAGGGTACTAATTAAAAACTGAGAAATAGTATGAAATGCCCTAAATGTTCAAAATCTGAAAATAAAGTAGTTGATTCAAGGATCGTCAGAGATGATACAGCTATCAGAAGGCGAAGAGAATGTATCGAATGCGGTAATAGATTTACAACTTATGAATATATTGAAAAAGCAGAAGTTCTCGTCGAAAAGAACAATGGAATAATAGAAGAATATGATCGTCAGAAGATTAAAAAAGGTATTTCTCTGGCATGTATGAAAAGACATATATCTCCTGAGCAGATCGAAAAAATGGTCGATGAAGTCTATAATTCTATTACAAATAATTATTCCGGCACTGTTAAATCTACAATTATTGGTGAACTTGTAATTGATAAACTGAAAGAGATCGATGAAGTTTCATATATCCGATTCGCTTCTGTGTATCGAAAATTCAAAGATGTGAAAGAGTTCATGAAAGAACTGCAAAATATTATAAAAT
>JAQICF010000190.1 GCA_027858795.1 Candidatus Delongbacteria bacterium
TTTCCACCCGTGTCAACCAATAGAAATCCTTCAGGTTTGATCGTAGCTTGTGTCTTTTTCTCAGGAGAGTAATGCATCAATGCGGCATTCTCTTTATATGCTGAAATAGTATTAAAACTGTTAGCAAAAAATCCTTTTTGTTCTTTTCTCAGTTCAGTGATCTTATCAGCAACATCAAGTTCTTTCAATTTTTTGCTTAAATTCTTCTCAAGCCACATCTGAAATTTCACCAAAACTGCACTTTCCTTGATCATTGCTTTTTTTATGTTCTTGATTTCAACTTTGTCTTTAATACTTTTCATCAAAGGTACCGGATCACCCTTCTCAACTATTTTAGCAGTCTTTGAAATTGCATCAAAAACATCTCTACTTATCCTAACCGGATCAAGCATCACATTAGAACCCTTTTTGATCTTAGCTACGAAAGAGTTAATATCAGAATAATCTTTAATCGTAACTTTGTTAGCCTTAAAATAATCTTTAGTAGCTTTATTTAGCTTGTTCTTATCTACGAAATAAATTACATCTTTCTCTGAGATAATTAAATGAGAAATAGCTACTGGTGAGCAAAGTATATCATTGCCTCTAATATTTAAAATCCAGGCTATATTGTCCAAAGATGATTCTATAAAATAATTACATTTATTTGCGATTATTTTCTCTCTGATCTTAGAAATTTTCTCAGATAAAGATGTACCTGTGTATTTTTCCTGTAGAAACAATTTTTCACAAGGTATTTCAGGTCTATCATTCCATATCAGATCTACAAGGTCTTCAGTTTTAAATTCAACAGAAAACTCTTTAAGATCTTTTTCGATTGATCTTGTAGTAGCAATAGAAACAACTTTACCATCTACTCCAATAGTAATCTTTTTCTTAAACTGCTCTTTCATCCATTCGATTGGAGTTTTAGCATTAGGAAAATTTGTTATAATAAAGTCAATTGAACTTCCTTTAAGCTGTTTTTCTACTTGAATATCATATCTTCCATCAGTAAAAACACAGGCTTTTTTTTGTGTTACCATAACACTGCCTGCTGAACCCGTAAAACCTGACATCCATGCTCTTGACTGCCAGTGTTCAGCTACATATTCACTCTGATGAGGATCCGAACTTGGAATACAATAAACATCAATTTTATTCTTTTTCATCAGGTCTCTTAATGCTTTCAATTTCTCTTTTGTATTCATATTTGTTTTTCCTTATCTGTTATATCAAGTCATACTGAGCGGAGTCGAAGTGTAGACTTGATCCTTTATCCCACAGGTTGAAACCTGCGGTTATGGTAGTTATATCCCGTCAGGATATTCAGCACCCAAATATACACACTCTGTGTCCTCTGTGCACTCTGTGGTTTATTGTTTTATATGTCAGAACAACCACGAGGGATTGCCCCTACATTATCAATTATCCATTTAAGAAAAGTCTTAGTCTTCGATTAACTCAGACTGACTTTTCACCTTATACCTCATACCTCATACCTAAATGGGAACCGGAATCCATCTCCGATCTTTTAATATCATTTTCTCTGTATATCCACATTCTTTTAATATCTTTGAGACATTTTCAAATTGCCCATCAATATGTTCGGGCCTGTGCGCATCTGAATTTAGAACCACTGGGATATTCAGCTTCGCAGCTTCCTTTAATGCCCATGGACTTGGATAAGGCACTGTCATAAATCCTCTGGTAATTCCACCTGTGTTCACATCCAACATAGTGCCTTTGTCAGCTATGAATCTTAGAACACGCATTATCTCTTTCCTGTACCAAGGATCACTTTCAGAGAAATATTTTTCGTTATGGTTATTTATTTTTATCAGGTCAAAGTGACCGATAATATCAGGTTTAAACTTATCAACCATAGCTATAATTCTATCACAGTATTCTTTTACAAAAGCTTTCACATCACCTTTGAAGTAATCATGAATTGTTCTGTGAAAATCTTCAGGTTTGCAGTCTATCCTGAAGATATTACCTTTTTCATCAGGAAAATAATGAATAGATCCTATCACATAGTCAAGGTCGTACTTTGAAAATGCGTTTTCTTCGATGCCTGTGAAATAATCAAGCTCCAGACCGATATATATTTCGATCTTATCTTTATATTTTTCTTTTAACCTGTTCATTTCAGCATAATATTCATCAACTTTATCTGCAGGCAGTTCCCAGTGCTTGGCAAATTGTGTAGGTCCGTGCTCAGAGAAACCGATAGAGCTAAAACCTTTTTCTATAGCTAATAACACATATTCTTCAGGGAAAGCTTTTCCATCACTGAATGAACTGTGCATATGGTAATTTGTAAGTATCATTCACAATCCTGAGCTACTTTATTCAATTTAGAAACATCAAAACCATTCTCTGTAGCTACATCAAGTAACTCATTATATATCTTTTCATCAAGTATTTTTGTTCTGCTGAGGATCCATAGGTAATCTCTGTTTGGAGCACCTACTAAAACATACTTGTAGTCTTCGTCTAAATGAACTATGTAATAGTCTCCTGCAAAAGGCCAAAAGAAAGATACTTTAAGTCTACCCGGAAAATTTGCATCAGGGACCCATGCTTTACCTTCAGCTGTCTTAACTTCCAGATCTGTCTCTTTAACTCCCCTGTTCAAAACTTTTATTTTACCATCTTCCCTTGCTGTGTAATTTGCAGTTACACATTTCAAACCTTTTTCAAAAGTATGCTCAAATCTGGCAATTTCATACCAAGTACCTGAGTATTTATCAATATCTACTTTTTCAACAGTTTTAAGAAATTTGGTAGACGAACATGAAGCTAAAATAAAACTTAAAAACATACAGATATATTTTTTCATAAAAGTTCCTCAATTAAGATTAGAATAAATATATAAATAGTATGCGTGATTATCAATGAATATAGAAATAAAAAAGAGCGTTATTAAACGCTCCCTTAAAAAAAGTCAGACTGAGTTTATCGAAATCTAAGACTTTTTTTATTTACATTAGTGACATTTGTCCCCTGAGAAGTAAGCAAGCGAAGCACGGTAGTAAATAGTTCTTCATTTTTTCACTTCTGGATTTAATTGTTTATATAATTTAACATATTCTCTAACGATTTTCAATGATCTTCTGGTTATATCCTTTATCTCATGCTCGTTTAATCCTTTCATAGTCAGCTTTTTTATCTGATCGTATTGCCCGATGTAACGATCTACTGCATCCTGGCTATGAGATGTTTTTAAAACTATATCTGCAGGTGATATCCCTTGCTCGTATAGCGAAACTATTATCCCTTTATGCGTTGGTAGACTACCTTGATCGAGAACATAACCTTTTAACGGAAGGATTTCACCCGTCTTTTTCATATAAGCATTTAAATATTTTCTGATTGTAGTTAAACTTCTGTTCATCAGAACACTTACTTCAGCACCGGTAAGTAATCCGTCCTGTTCTTTTGCACTTTTTATCAACCTTACCATCGTTTCGATATCTCGGGATTCTCTATGAACATAATTGCTGTTCCTGTCACCTTTTCTGTAATAAATCCTTCTTTCCACATCTTCTTTAGTAATCAGAGGTAATATTACCGTTGTTGAGGCATAATCTTCCACTTTCTTACCATAATTTTGTCGTTGTCCATCGTCTTTGGTTGTCCGAAAAACAATCTCACCGTAGCCGACTTCAGACTTTTTTGGATTAAACTCGTTGTATAATTGTTCAATGTCCTCGGCAAGCATTGACAATATTTTACGAGAACCTAATATCTTATAGTCGTTTTCCAATAAATTTATCAAGGCTGATCGGAAATTTCGTTTATTTATGCTTTCATATCTGTCTCGTATCTCATTCAGGTTCATTTCATGCCTCCTGTCGTAGCTTCCGCTCTCAGACCATCGTAGCTGATCGTTTTTTTTGAACCGTACCTATAAGACAGTTGTTGCCTTAACATCTCTAAATTTTCTTCTTTCTGTTTATGTCCTTTAACTCCACTCAGTATTTTCATATACTGAGTTATCAGATATTCCGATAAATTCGTTACCGATCTTATCTCAGAAACATTGGTTAATCCATATTCTATACTCATCAGAATTTTACCGAAGCTCTCAAGGTATCTTTTTATTGATCCGACACTATGACGAGTCTTTCGTTTGATATCACTATATGTATAACCGTCTAAATACAGGCTTATTATAAGGGTTTTATGTGTTTGTCCCCTTCCTATGTTATGATATGTACCTCGTGTAATTGCTTGCATTCCTCTTGTTTTTATTTCCCGTATCTCACGTTTTATTGTTCTTACGCTTACATTTAACAACATACCTAGGTCTTCTTGGCTTAATATTCCATTTTGATCTAGTGCTTCTTCCGTAATTTTTTGTATCTTATTCTGACGGTAAATATTTCGCCCTTCGGTGTGAAGTGTAGTTATGTCTTCAATGCTGTCCTGAACAGTCAAAATTACTTTGCATTTGCTCATATCCTGTAATGGCTTTCCGCTTTTTTCATTGATGCTTACACAATGGTATTCTATCTGTCCGACTTGGAGTATTTTGCTTTGAAGTAAGCAGCTTTTTGCTGTTTGAAGGATGTTTTTACTTAAAATCGGGGAGAGTTCATATGATCTTGTAAGCTCATATAAAAACTCTCCCTCACTTGTCTTGTCTATGTATCTTTGTAATTCTGTTTCTTGTTTAGGCATTTCCCCCTCCTTTTAGCCTTATATCTGTAATATAACACTTCGTGAGGGGACAAATGTCACTATTTGATCATCATCATCTTTCGGTTTTCAATCAGCTTACCGTCAACTTTCAATCTGTAGAAATACATCCCGCTTGTTAACATATTTCCATTAAATCTTATTTGATGATATCCTTTCTTTGTTTTTTTATTGATAATTTCAGATACTTCTCTACCCATGATATCGAATATCTTTAATTCAACTTGAGCATCGTTAGCAAGTGAATATTTTATAACAGTCACCGGATTAAACGGATTGGGATAGTTTTGATAGAGAGCAGTAATATATGGAAGATAACTATCTTCAATACCTGTGACGATGAAAGTCTGCTCGGGTGCGAATGGTGATCCTTCAAAGCAATTATCTATTGTCTGTACACTCCAGTAGTAAGTTCCATCTGGCAGACCAGAAATATTCCATGAGTGACTCTGACTAGCATTGCCTGTTTCTACTACTTTTCTGTATCCTGTTTCAGTTTTGCTCATTGGGGAGATTATATCACATTTTCCAGACTCACTTCCTACATATAAATTATATGATAAGCCATCTTGCGGTGTTTCTGCGTCAGTACCTTGATCCCAATTGAAAGCAATTCCATCACTTACTTCAGTTGCATAGATATTCCCAGGAGCTTTAGGAAAAATATTTGCGTTCATTGTGTTATTTCGGTGTAATTCAGTAATATAATATGTTGTATCATCCTGATAGTACTTTCCGGTATGTATAATATCAAGGTCTCTATCGTTATCATAATCACCCCATGCAAGAGCACCTTGGGCGACTCCTGTAAGATCAGCATTCTTACTAAACATACAATTTTTAATATCATAATCTCTAAAAGCATAAGTAGTTTTGGCAGCTCCAGTAAGGTCAATTTTCTTATTAAACATACCATTATCATTAACATAAATGTACGCTACGTACTGATCCATTGTTAAACCCGACATAATTATATCCAGATCACCGTCATTATCGTAGTCACCCCAATCTACAGAGCTGTAGCCCACGCCTGGTAATCCAGCCTCAATATCTGTAAAAGTGACTAAATCGTTTCTGTAAATCTTTGAAACCACATCAAATCCAGTATATCCTGTAAGGAGAATGTCAGGATCACCGTCATTATCATAATCTCCCCATGAGCAGTCACTATAACCTACATCAGTCAATGTGATTCCTGAATCAATAAATATCCCATTATCATTTTTGTATAATTTTGTTACTGGTTTATACTCATCATTCCCTGAATTTCCTGCAATTAACAAATCAAGATCTCCGTCACAGTCAAAATCACTCCATTCTGCCGATCCTAGACTAATACCTGTCAAATCAGCTGAAATATCCGTATAAGTACCAGAATCATTACGATATATCTTAGAGATTTTTAAGGTTGAATTTACATAGCCAGTTAGAATAATATCAAGATCGCCATCGTTATCGTAATCTCCAAAATCCGCAGAACTGGTATCCACAGTTTGTAATCCAGCTTCTATATCTGTAAATACTCCATCATCATTGCGATATATAGTGGATAGGGGAATCCATTCCTTATTTAAGTTTAAATGAAATCCAATTAGCATGATGTCAAGATCACCGTCATTATCATAATCTCCCCATTCTGTAGAACCGTAGTCGATGTTTGGTATATTAATATTAATCTCTACAAATTTATCGTTATCATTTCGGTAAATTTTAGTGTGTTGAACCAGATAAGTACCATTAGTGTTGACTCCAGTTAAAAGAATATCAAGATCACCATCATTATCGTAGTCACCCCATTCAGCAGTACTTCCACCAACTCCGATTATTTCACTTTCCATTTGGGTGAACTGGGTAAAAACAGATTCTGTACCAATTGTATTACTGTATTCACTTAACTTACCATCTCCGTTGTAAGAACGTACCCGATAATAATATTTATAACCTGGTAGTAGTTCTACAAATGTATAACTCTTCCTGTTCACCACATTAACACTGTCATAACCGGGTACAATATCTGTAAATAAACTGTCATAAGATAGTTCTAAGTTGTATCCAGCATCTCCTGTATTTTGCCAGTTAGCAGTAAATTCATAAAAACTAATTTCAGTAGCATCAAATGCTGTAGGAGTTACTGGTAATGGAGAATTATAAGTGAATGTCTTTTCTTCAGAAAATAGTGAACCTGAAAAAGTATTGTCAATTGCCTGAACAGCCCAATAATATGTACCTGAAGGTAGATTTCTAATATAATGGGAATTACTGTTCCCAGAATTGCCTGTTACAGGTATCTTTCTAAAACCACTACTAATATCACTCATAGGGTCAAGATAATCAGTGTTGAAAGGTGAATTGCCAATATACATACTGTAACTTATTGCATCCTGGCGGGTCTCATTGTCGTTTGATTTATCCCAATTAAATAATATCTGATAACCGTTGATATCTTCTGTAAGATTAACAGGCTTTATAGGATTACTATTCGATACTAAGGAATTATTTATGTAAATACAGCATACAGCTTCTGACTCATAACCAGTCAATACAATATCTAAATCACCATCATTGTCATAGTCTCCAGGGCATATAGAACCACCACCAACATTTGGTAAGGCTGCATCTACTTTTAAGAATGTCCCTGAATCGTTTCGATAACAGAAAATATGACGTCCTGTATAATTTTCAAAATCATATCCTGATGTGAATAAATCCAGATCACCATCATTGTCATAATCAGCCCACATGGTAGTAATACTGCTTAATCCTAGAATTTCTGCATTAATATCATTGAATATACCATTATCATTTCTGTAAATTCTACAAACATAGTCCTTTGAGAGACTATATCCTGCAACTGAAAGATCCAGATCACCATCATTATCATAATCACACCAGAAGACAGAAGAGCTGCTTACACCTTCTAAATCTATATTTGAATCATCGAATGTCCCTCTATCATTAATATAAATTTTTGTAAATTTTTGATAGTTATCATTCGATCCTGAAATTACAAGATCAAGATCACCATCATTGTCATAATCTCCTAAATCCATCGAACTGCTTCTCAAATTAAGTATATTTGTAGTATATTCATTGAATTCTCCATTAACGTTATAATAAATACGTGTGATTGCAACTTCTTCATCTGATGAAGAGCCAATGTATGTGTAACCTGATAATAATAGATCAAGATCTCCATCATTATCAAGATCTCCAAATGAAACATCACCATTACTTATCCCAATGATTCCAGCGTTTATATCTACAAAATTTCCGTTATTATTATTATATATTTTTGTGATGTTTTCTGAACCTGTATCACCAAATATAATAAAATCAAGATCACCATCATTATCATAATCTCCCCATTCAGCAGATCCATCTTTTAGAGGTTCAATTCCAGCTTCAACATCAACAAATATACTATCATCATTTCTATAAATATAGGACACAGGATAATAGTCATAAGGTTCATAAGCTCTTCCATTTAACAGGATATCCAAATCACCGTCATTATCATAATCACCCCAAATAGCGTTACCAGTATAAGACACACCATGCAACTCAATATTAGTACTTGAGAATTGTGCAAACAATGTTTTTGCTTCGATCACGTTACTATAACTGCTAAATGTACCATCTCCATTATATGATCGCACTCGATAAAAGAAAGTTGTAGTATGTTTTAATCCAGTAAACCTAAAACTACTTCCTGTAATAACAGTTACATCTTCATATCCCTCCACAAGATCGGTAAATTGACTATTATATGATAATTCAATATTATAACCTTTATCCCCTGTATCTTTTAAGTTTGCAGTTAATTCATAAAAACTAACTTCAGTTGCATCGATTGCTGTAGGAGTTTGAGGTAATGGAGAGTTATAAATAAATGTATTTTCTGTACTAAAAGCTGATCCTGCATAATTATTGTCAATTGACTGAACTCCCCAAAAATATGTACCTGATGGTAAATAGTTTAAATCTTTCGAATTCAGCATCCCAGCATTACCCGAAGCAATAATTTTCCTGTATCCAGAATGTATATCACTCATGGGATCACACGCATTTCCTGTTGTAGCTGAATTTCCTAAATAGAAATTATAAGACAAACCATTTTGAGGTGTTTCATTGTCTATTGCCTTATCCCATGATAAGCTTATGCTATATCCAGATTCTGCTTCTTCTAGATTACTAGGAGGATTGGGAATTGTATTCGGAGTTACAGAATTGTTTCTATATATTTTTGTGAAGTTTTCTGTTCCATCATAACCAGCAAACAAAATATCAAGATCACCATCGTTATCGTAATCACCCCAGGCTACGTTCCCTTTGTATCCATCCAATCCAATATTTATCTCAGTAAAAATTCCAGCATCATTTGAATATAGTTTTGATATTTTTACATAATCGTAAGAGCTATTGTCGATACCACTTAACAGAATATCCAGATCTCCATCATTATCATAATCTCCCCATTGACAAGAGCTATATCTTACACCGAGCATTCCTGCATTAATATCAACAAAGTTTCCGTTATCATTATTTAACACACATGATATATCAGAAAAGTTCGAATCTCCTGTCAAAAGAATATCCAGATCACCATCATTATCGTAATCACCCAAGTCAACACAACCATCCCTACTTTCAGGGATATCTGCATTTATATCAACATAGGTGCCATTATCATTTCTATATATTTTTGAAGTCTCATTAGACCCATAATTTCCAGTAATTACAATATCTAAATCTCCATCATTGTCATAATCTCCCCAAGCAGTAGAACCGTCATCAAATCCTTTTACATTATTCTCGATTCTTGCAAAAGAACCATTATCATTCCTATAAATAAATGTATGTTCTAACCAAATGCTAAACTCTCCATTAGACTGCCCATTAATTAATATATCCAAATCACCATCATTGTCGTAATCACCCCAATTTGCAGAACTGTAAACTAAACCCGCAAGATCAGCATTTATATCTGTGAATGTACTGTCTTCATTATTTCTAAAAATCTTCGTTCTTCGAATTCCGTTTGAATCGTACCCAGATATTAATAGATCAAGACGACCATCATTATCATAATCGCCCCAATCTGAAGCACCTCTAAATAAATCAATGTTGAGTCTAATTTCATTAAAAATTAAATTATCGTTTTGATATATGACTGAGAATCGTTCATGAACGCCATCACCGAGATAGTTACTTCCATTAATGAAAATATCTAGATCACCGTCGTTATCATAATCTATCCAGGAAGTATGATCAATTTCTCTAAATCCTTGAAGTCCAGCATTAATATCTGTAAAAACCTGAGAATTAAGATAGGTTATAGCAATAATTATGTAGATAATAAACTTTCTCATAACGTAGTCTCCTATGGCACTCTTGTTTCAATTACTTTATCTTAAATACAACATCTTCTTTCTGCCTGAAACTTCCCCATTTATGCTCAAAGAATAAAAATACTGACCGGAAGTAAAATTATCAGTAGATAGCTTATATTCATGAGTTCCTTTATTCATTTTACCAAGAGAAATCTGCTTTACCTGTTCCCCATTCGAATTAAATATATTAATCGATACTTCTGATCCTGTATCAAGCTTAAATGGGATCATTGTCTCATTATTAAATGGATTCGGGTAATTCTGATCTAATTGATAATTATTAATTATTAATTGTTCATTATTAATTCCAGTAGTTCCCGTACACATAAACACACCTTTATCAGTTCCGATCATGAAATTCGGAGTGTAAATAGGATACTGATCTGAAATACAATAGATGTTACTTATATCCAATCCGTGATCATGCTGCCTTGCTATTCCGGTATCAAAAGGTATAATATAAATATCAGCGGAATTTTTGCATGTTACAATGTACGAATCATCGTATTCAGTGACTAGATTAGCTTCAAAGATCCAATCAATCCTATCAAAGCCAATTATTGTACTATCGTTATAGAGAACTTTATAAAGCCCATCTGAGTATGTTCCGGTACCCAAAGTAACAAGTACTTCATTATTATTTGGGTATGATCTTACATAAACATCATTAATATCTGGGAAAGTTGAAGCGATTGTATCAACTATAGCACCATTTTTCATCAATAACTCACCACCATAAGCAGAAACAAATAACTTACCATCACCTGTTTCAGCGATATTTTTAATATTTAATCCACTAAAATCACTTAAAGAATTCCAATTCCATCCGTCCTGTGAAACAATAAGTCCATCATCACTGCCTACATATACTCCAGAAGGTAATTTTTTAACAAAATTCGGAGAAAAATCCCATTCAGCAAGCCCGAAACCTCCTGATCCTGTACTGTGCACGTATATTCCATCACTAAAAGTTCCTGATCCTAATGCACACACTATTTCATCACTCAAGCTATCCGTACAGTCTGCTGAAACAATTGGAAGAATACCACCATTATAACAAAACAATTCGCTATTTTTATAATATACAAGTCCGCTATCCTGTGATACAAAAAAGTAGTCATAGTATGATAGGTTTTCAACATTACCTGTCTTAATCTCTTTAATACTAAAATCAATCTCAGGAAAAATCTGCTCCCATGCTAAACCAAACAAAGCAGTAGATATAAAAAATAAAATTACTATAAATTGAATCATTTTTTTCATTTTTCTCTCCTCATATATTTTAACATACATAAAAATTGCTAATTCTAAACTAGTGGTTATTTTTTAAAAATGCAAGAAAAATAATTATTCATTCTCCATTTTTAATTAAATAGATGTGATGAATCTCGTATCTACGGGTTTCGTTACGGGTCGCAGATCTGTACCCCTACTTGTCCCTTGGCCTACTCCCTTTTTATCTTGAATTATCATCTTAATTTTCATACTTTATAGGGTAATCTTTTTATAACGGAGTAATAATGTTTCAATCTATCCAAAATTTCTTAGATCAGTATCCTGACTATGCCGTAGGTATTAAGATATTCGCTTTATTTGTCGGTGCATTTATAATTGACCTGATCGTACGAAAAGTATTCATTAAAACTATCAAAAGAATAACCGACAAAACAAAGAACACTTGGGATGACAAACTATACGAAAATAAAGTTTTCAATAAATTAGCCAATCTTATACCTGCAATAGTAATTTATAATTTTTCTTATTTATTCCTTGAAGCAGAAGAAGTAGTAACCAGAATTGTTCTATCATATATGATCTATGCAGGAATAAGCTTTTTCAATGCTTTCCTTGAATCTGTGAATGCAATTTATAATTCATACGACTTTGCAAAAGATAAACCTATAAAAAGTTATATACAGATTATAAAGCTAATAGTATATATAATCGGTATACTGATAATAATATCTGTTCTGATAAACAAATCACCCGTTCTGCTGCTAAGTGGAATCGGAGCACTGATGGCTGTTATTTTACTTATATTTAAGGACACAATACTATCGTTAGTAGCAAGTATCCAACTCAGAACAAACAATATGATCAAGATCGGTGATTGGATAACAATGCCAAAGTATAATGCTGACGGAGACGTTATAGATATCGCACTTCATACTGTTAAGATACAGAATTTCGATAAAACTATTACTACGGTACCAACTCATAAGCTGATCGAAGAATCCTTTCAGAACTGGAAAGGTATGGTTGACTCGAAGGGCAGAAGAATAATGAGATCGGTCAACATTGATATGAATAGTGTTAAATTTCTTTCTGATGAAGAAATAAACAAATTTAAGAATTTTAAATATTTAAAAGATTATATTGAAGCTAAAGAAAAAGAGATATCAGAGTTTAATTCAAATTTTCCTGATGAACTCAAGAACGATATAAATCAAAGAAAGCTTACAAATGTGGGAACTTTTAGAGCATATTTAAAGCATTACCTTAAAGATCATCCGAAAATCAACACCAATTTCATTTTTTTAATAAGACAGCTTCAACCCGGATCTGAAGGACTCCCTATTCAGGTCTATGTATTCACAAATGAGAACAACTGGGTTGCATATGAAGAGATACAGGCTGATATCTTTGATCATATACTAGCAATTGTGCCGGAATTTGAATTAAGGCTGTTTCAAAACCCAACGGGTAATGATTTTGCCAAAGGACTATCAAAATGAAAAACATATTAATACTTATACTATTACTGACATCTATAACATTCTCAATGCAGATAGAAGATCTGGAGAAAGACAGAATAAATCATGCCATAGACCAAATGTATCTAGAAAACTTTGAAGTTGCTGAATCTATTTTCTATAAGATAAGAGATCGATATCCGGATCATCCTATAGGTGATTTTATGATGGGAACATATTACAACTATCTTGCGGTATTCTATGAAACTGACAAGTTCGACTCGAAGATAACTATTTACTATAGAAATGTAGAAAAAAAATCAAGATTCCATATTGATCAGGGAAACACTGACCCTTGGTATAAATTTTACCTTGGAGCGAGCTTAGTAAATAAAGGTTACTTACTTGGTCGAAATAAAAGTTATTTCAAAGGCTTAAGATTGACTTCCAAAGGTATTTCTTATATTGAAGATTGTTCTAAGAAAAATAATAATATCGGAGATGCTTTACTATTGCTTGGTAGCTATAATTATTACAAAGGTTCTCTTTTAAGTTGGAGCTGGATATGGGACAATAGGACCGAAGGTATTGCAATGATGAAAAAAAG
>JAQICF010000256.1 GCA_027858795.1 Candidatus Delongbacteria bacterium
CACTTGAACTTGCAAACACTGCTTTGAAAAAGTATCCTAATTCACATTTCTTCTTATTTTTAAAGGCAAGAGCATTGTTTGAACAAAAAAATTATGCTTTAGCAATAGATTATTATCAGGATATCGTTGAAAAGCTAATTAATATGAAAGAAACTTATTCAAATATTGATCTATTTAACTCATATTATTTTTTGGCAATGAGCTTCAATAATTTGGGTAATAAAGTAAAAGCCAGATCGTATTTTGAACTGGCTATTAAATGTGATTTAACTGTAATTGAAAAAGAACGATTGGAAGATAGGATCGATGATCTTAAAGATATCTTTGAATAAGAAAATAACTCGTACGGTCAGGCTTTACGTCTGACCTATTTTATTCCTACATCTTTATAACTTTCATCATAATTTTATACGCATCCTGAACATCCTCATCGCTAAAATCCTTTAATCCGTCTATCGAAAAATTATTCACTGAAAACGATGCTGTTATAGAACCATAAACTACAGCTTTTTTTATCTCATCAAAAGAACATTTTCCTTTCAGAGCTAAATATCCTGCAAATCCACCTGCAAAACTATCCCCTGCACCTGTTGGATCAACAACTTTTCTTAATGGATAAGCGGGGAAAAAGAATTCTTCATTGCCGTCTGTAACGTAAGCACCATATTTCCCTAGTTTAACAACTATTGCTTGCAGTCTTGGGCAATCTTCAATAAATATATCTGCAGCTTTCAAAAAGTTCTTTTCACCCGTAAGTAAACTTATCTCAGAATCATTCATAATAAATATATCTGATCTTTTAGCGACTTCCCAAACTTCTGATCTGTTACCATCTATCCAGAAATTCATTGTGTCGGAGATAACTAATTCAGGATCTTGGATCTCATTCAAAACTTGAAGTTGTAATTTAGGATGTATATTAGCTAAGAAAACTATTTCACTGTTTTTATAATTTCCGGGCAATTTTGGTGAAAATGTTTCAAAAACATTAAGCTCAGTCAAAAGACTGTCCCTACTATCCATATTTTCATGATACTTCCCAGACCATCTAAAAGTTTTACCTTCTACTATCTCAAAACCATCAAGGTTGATCTCTCTGGCTCTCATCAGTTCAATTATATCCTTTGGGAAATCTTCACCTGCTATACCTACAAAGTTAATATCAGCAAAAGCTGATGCAGCAAGGCTAAAATAGACCGCAGAACCACCGGGTACACCCTCAACCTTACCTGCTGGAGTTTCGATATCATCTATACCCACTGATCCAACTACTAATATCTTCTTCATCTAATTTACCTCACCTTTATGACTTTGTTTGTAGTACATATGTATTTCTTCAATTAATCCCATCATGATTTCCATCTGATGTTTAAGCTTTTTTGCCATACAATCCGGAGAAATATTAATACAAACATTTCCACGACAATAGACTTTATCGTAGCTACATCCCACACTTTGCATGTAATCCTTATTATTCAAAAATAAATTTGTAATATTTTCTCTTTCATACTTTTTCTTTAGAAGTACTTCAGATAGATAAATACAACGATTCAGTATCTCTCTGTGAAGAACCAATAATTGATAAGGTTCAAGCGCGCTCATTGTTCTTTCTAAAGCACTTTTATCCAATACATTAAATTTAATATCTGATAAAGAATCATTGATAAATAGGTATATCCTGTTTTGAAAATCCTTCAGATCAAAAGGTTTATCTATGAATTGAAAATAACCTTCAGTGAATTGTTTTTCAAATTTTCCTACCATTTGTTTTTGGCTTAGCCAACTGCTGACAAAAAATATTTTCTGATGTGGATTTAACTTAATAATACTTTCGGCCATCTCAATACCGGTAAGTTCATCCATCATTACATCAGAAATAACGATATCATGTCGTTTCTCATTATATTTATTGAAACCTTCCTTACCATTTTCGGCAGTATCGATTTTATAAACGTCTGTAGTATCTAGTATATCTTTTAATAACTCCCTGAATGAACTTTCATCTTCAACTATGAGTAAGTCTATCCTTTCATCAGGCTGAACCTTAAGATCTTTCCAGTCTATTTTATTAAAATCTATTACAAATAAATTTTCAAAATCTTTGATTTTATATGACCGCATTTACTTTCCTTTGTTTTATCACATCGGGAGTATAATGATACGCCCCTACTTTTTTATTATTTTATATCGGCTAATTTTTTTGCTTCATCAAACAATGTTAACGCTTTTTTAACAAATTTATCACTCATAGCTTTAATCCTAGGATATAATGTCTTATCCTTATAATATTGTCTTGCTATGTTGTACTTGATCTCTAATTTTATTCTTTCCAGATCCTTTTCAAAGTCACCCTTTGTGTGATGTTTAACATCATTATTTTCACTAGGTTTGATTTCAATTATTACACTTTTAGCTCCACGTTTTAAATTACCTTTAGTATAATAAACATCACCCTTTTTAATATCTTCTTTATCGGGGATTTTATTAACAATAAATATATTGTTCTTCTCTGCGATTTCAATGAATTTCTCAACACTTTCATCACTCACTTCAAAAGAATCATAGTAAGTCTCAAAATCTTCTTTCCATTTTCCTTTATTGTTCTTGTTAGAATTAAAGAAATCTATTGAATGGTCCTGGAATACTCTTTTTCTGAACAAGTCGGTCAAAAGGTCAGAATAAAGATCGTAAGTAATCGTTGAATCAGGTGTAATACCACCACCACCGTAAACAACTCTTTTCTTTCTAAGAGTATAATAAGTTTGAGCCTTCTTAATAGAATCCCTTTTAAATTTCTGCTTTTCAGTAAGGTCTTCGTCACTAATGAATCTGTCATAGATATAACTTTCATTACCATTTTCATAAGGTCTTTGTATCAATCTACCAGTAGGAGTATAGTATCTTGCAATAGTGATCCTTGCTACAGATCCATCTCCAAGATCAAAAGGTCTTTGCACTAAACCTTTACCAAATGATTTAGTTCCTAATATCAATGCTCTATCATGATCCTGCAAAGCACCACTAACGATCTCTGAAGCTGAAGCGGATCCTGCATCAATTAAAACTATAATTGGCATTTTTCCATGAGTTGCCTGCCTTGTAGAAAAATACTCATCGTCAAAATCTTTAAATCTTCCCTTTGTATATACGATCATTTTACCTGCATCCAGGAATTTATCAGTGATCTCAACTGCTTGATCCATTAATCCACCAGGATTACCTCTAAGGTCTAAGATCAACTGTGTCATTCCTCTTCCTTCCAAGGTTTGAAGCGCTTCTTCAAGCTCTGAAGCTGTTTTATAAGCGAATCTGTTTATTGAAATATAACCAGTCTTTTTATCATCAAGCATACATTTTGCTATTACACTGTGAACAGGGATTGCTGCTCTGTTAATTTCAAATTCTAAAGGTTTATCAACTCCCGTTCTTGCAATTGTAATGTTAACTTTTGTTCCAATTACACCTTTTAACCGTTTGAATACTTCACTTGTCGTTATGCCAACAGCCGTTTTACCATCTATTCGAATTATTCTATCCCCGGGTTGAAGTCCTAATCTGTCCGATGGTGTATCGGGTATCGGAGATATGACTGTTAGAAATCTGTTCTTTATCTCAAACTCTATACCTATTCCACCAAATTCGCCTTTAAAGTCCTCTTCCACCTCTTTTTGCTCTTCTGCCGGGATATAAGTTGAGTGCGGATCAAGCCCTTGTAAAAGTCCTTCAATTGCCCCTTCCATCATCTTTTCATTATCAGGTTCATCGACATATACATTATCAACTATTCTCATTATATAATTCATTTTCTTAAAATATTGCAATGTGTCATTTGTAGATGCTTCTGTGTCTTCATATTTGTAACTTAGAAGTATCGCTGCAATCAGTATTAGTACTGAAAACATATAAAATTTCTTGTCTGACATCAGTTCTCCGTTATTTTGATTTTAAATATATTTTTTCTAAAATTTCCACATCTTTCTTACTTAGAGCCTTATTGCGCCTGCTCATTACAGTAACCATAGTTGCAATCGTACGTTTAAATGGATATTTGACCAATTTTCCCTTTCCTCCCCAGTGAAAATCAGGAATATTCCTTTCCGGGAATCCTTCACCATAAACATTACATCCAACTCCTACAACTGTACCTGTGTTGAACATTGTGTTTATACCTGTTTTTGAATGATCACCCATAATTAAACCTACGAACATCGATCCTGTATCTATTAATTCTCCATTTATTTCTACTTTAACATTAGAGTAATTGTTCTTAAGATCAGAATTATTTGTATCAGCTCCTAAATTACACCATTCTGAAATATAAGCATGTCCTAAAAATCCATCATGCTGTTTATTGCTATAACCATGAATAATACTTCCTTCTATCTCACCGCCAACTTTACAAACTTCACCAATAGAAGTATTCTCATAAATTTTTGCCCCGATCTTAACTGTTGATCCTTTTCCAATATAAGTTGGTCCAATTATGACACTATTATGCATAATATCTGCGTTATCATCAATAATGACCGGTCCAGCTGAAGCATCAATGATTACACCGGTTCTAATTTTAGCACTACTTTTAATATGAATATTCTTTCTATTTGTAAAGATCACATTTTCAGGATCTTTTCTCATCCAGCCTTTATCTTTTGTAATATATTTCGTATCAGAAACGATCTCACTTGCATTGTATAGTACAAGATCCCATGGATATGATACAATTTTAAATTTTGGGAATAAAGTTGTTATAGTTTTTTTTGAAAACGCATTTTTAAATTTCTTTTTTGAATCAAATAATCCTACAAACAAACTATGTTTTTCATCTTTTGTGTATTTAATATTTTTAATTTTGATTAATTCTATATATTTAATTAAATTCTCATCCGGTAAGATCCTGGAGTTAATTGCCAGAAATTTTTCCCCATCATCAATTGAACTAAATAATTTAAGATTTTCTTCTCTATACTTAGTATTGAATTTGGTTCTGTGATAAAAATAAAACTCATCTTCAGGAAATAGTTTTTTATACTTTTCTAAGATGCTGTATATGCCTGTCCGAAGTTCATGGACCGGCCTTAATTTTGTCAATGGTCCAAAATTATTATAATAATTATCCTCAAATAATAATATCTTCATTTTATTTTCCGGTTTTACTTAATTTTTGCTTGATGATATTTAATTGCTTGTTTGATTCGTTTACATTCTTAGTATCCTTTGGATAAAGTTTCTTGATCCTTTCAAATGTATTCTTTGCTTTTTCATATTCTTTAAGCTTCATATAGCTACTTCCCACACCGATCATTGCATCTGAATACTTCCATTCATTTGAACATGTCATGACTTGTTCAAAATTGAATAATGCTCCTAAGTAATCCTTTTGTTTTAGATTTATCATCCCAAGCCAATAATAACAATTTGCCACATAAAAATGTTCCGGATTTTCCTCTACAAAATCTCTGAATATTTTTTCAGATGCTTTATATTCTTTTTTATTGAATAATTCGTATGCTTTTGTATACTCTTCAGGAGCTTTTGCTATCAGTGATATAACACTAAAGATTAGAATTATTATTAAATATTTTTTCATATTATTTCCTCATTTTTTCGGGCATAAAATATTATGCCCCTACAGTTAAATTACTTTTTTTTCTCGATTTATACTTATTATCACTCCGATCATTATCATATTCACCAACAATGCTGAACCTCCGTAACTGAGAAAAGGTAATGGCAAGCCCGTTACAGGCATTATACCAATTGTAATCCCAATGTTCAAAATTATCTGAAATATAAACAATGCCGTTATACCTGAGCTAACTAAATATAGAAATTTATTATGAGTCTCCATGGTTATTTTTATCAACCTGTAAATAAATAAAGCCAATAAACTGAAAAGTATCAAAACACCCATTAGTCCAAACTCCTCAGAGATCACACTGAAAATAAAATCAGTATGACCTTCAGGTAAGAATCTTAATTGAACTTGACTACCATTCAAGAAGCCTTCACCTAAGAATGATCCGTTACTGACCGCTACTTTGGATTGAACAACTTGCCATCCACCTTCTCTTGAGAACTTCTCAGGGTCCAAGAATGTTAATATTCTCATTCTTTGATAAGGTTTTAACTTATCCCAGATAAAAGTAGATCCTATTCCTGTAAAAAAGCAGATTAACCATATTATAGCAGCTTTGGTATAATTTTTCGAAAATTTATATAATACTAGACCGTAAACGATCAATGCTGTAACGAAAAATTGCATTCCTATCCCTTTTGCAACTATAAAAAGTAAAACTGCGAACATGTTGAGAAGATAATAATAAGGAACACCTGCTGAGAAGATAATTGCTACATAAAGAAAAATATAAACTAATGAAGTTCCTAAATCAGGTTGCTTAAATACCAAAATTGCAGGGACAAAAGTTATAAGTAATCCATTTATTAAATATTTCCTATTATTCCAGAATATCTTTCCATTGCTATAGTAACTTGCTAAAGCACAGATCATAATAAATTTTCCTATCTCAGATGGTTGAAATTGAAAAAACCCTAAATTAAACCATCTTTGAGCACCCATCTTTGTACTTCCTATAAAATATATCAGTATGAGCATTAGTAATAAAACAACGTAGAATACACTACTCATAACTTCCAAGTACCTAAGTGAAAAAAATTGAATTAATATTATTAGTCCAATACCAGTAGTAAACCAGACTATTTGCTTAAATATCAAACTTTCCTCACCGGTTGGTTTACTGGCACTGAATATTCCAAGCAAACCTATTGAGAACAATAAAACAACACTCAGGATCAATTGGTAATCAATATTTCTAGTAAGTTTCTTCATACATGTCATCCTGAATTTATTTCAGGATCTATCTTTTAAGTGCTGAACCGTTATACTAACGTTAGTTTTTTAAGTACTGAACCTTTATAATAATGTTTTAATATATCCTTATAGGTGTGACCTTTTTCTCCCATTATTTGAGCACCAATCTGACACAACCCGACTCCATGTCCCCACCCTGCACCTTTCAGAGTAAACCCATCTTGATTTTTTGCTAAAATAAATGCTGAACTTGGTAAATGTGAATTTGAAAGCAACCTGCGGATATTCAATTCTTTTGATATTGTCGTTTTACCTTCTGTTCCAAGAACTTCAAGCACTTTTATCCTACCTGAATTTCCTCTCTCGATTGGAATTATATCCAATATGTCTCCAATATCTCTCTGAAATTTATTATTTATATTTTCTTTGATATCACTTAAGGATATCTTTTCTTCCCACCTGAAGAGATCTTTTGAAAATTCCAATGACTCAGGCAACTTATATTTATTTGTGTTACAGTAACAATCGTAATCTTTATCAGAAATAAATTTTTCAGCTTCACTTTCGGACATTTTTATTGGTATCATATTTTTCTCAGCATTATCAGTTATTGCAGGTAAATATGAGAAATCCATGTCTTCCCAGCACGTTGAATATTTTTCAGTGATACCACCGCAGATCTTTGAATATCTTGTGTCGCAAAAACTATTATCGAACATTAATACTTCACCAGCAGTTTCTGAAGTTACAATTCTTGATATCTCTGTTATTCTCTTACTGCCTTGAAAACACTGACAATGATCATCGGCACAAAGGTCAAAGCCATCTGAGAAGTGATGCTTTCCAATAGTAGCTAAGACTGTTCCTCTGGCAGCAACGGTCTGAGCTTTAAGCATCTCTATATTGTTATCACTCCTCATCTCTGAAGAGTTAACACTTATTAGATATGATTCCAGATCAATTATATTTACAGCTGAAAGTAGTCCTTTGTTATCAACGAACACTTTTAATTCCCCTTCATATTCAAGCTCTTCAGAATGTCCCCAGTGAAAATCAATACCTATCGGTACATCTTTAACTAAAAAACTACAATTCTGATTCTCCGGAACAAATCTGATACTTTTCACGGAAGAAATGCCAACGTTCGAGATTATAGTTCCAGTAGATTCTTTTTTGATCAATTTTTTATACTTAAAATCTCCTGAGGGATAAATTTTCCCATCCATGTTTACAGTTTTTTTTAATACCCAATATTCAAAATTATCGAACTTCCCGATCTCAACGCCTACTCTAATTATCCTTACTTTTGAATTTTTATAGAAATATTTTTCTTGATAACTTTCCATTTTAGAAACATCATAAAACGTATCTATCTTTTCGTACCAATCATATTCGGCAGGGATAGGATTTTGAAATTCAAGGATTAATGGAGAGTTTTCAATATCAACTAGTTTATCATTATTACAATCATAAACTTTATACTTTCCGTTGAAATAAAGGTTAATGTTGTTCTTACTATGTTGAAATCCAATTTTTATCTTCATAAATACTAATCAAATATTCTTAGAGGTTTTTCTGACATTTTAGATAGTTTTTTCAAATCAATAAGTAATTTATCAAATTGATTAAAAGTTAATGACTGAGGTCCATCAGAGAGTGCTTGGTCAGGATTTGGATGTACTTCCACCATCAATCCATCACATCCATAGATCATCGCAGCTTTTGCTAGATTTGGTACTTTACTTCTGTCTCTTGTACAATGGCTAGGATCGACGATAATAGGTAGATGAGAAATATTCTTAAAATCACTTAATCCTATCAGATCCAGAATAGATCTTTGTTTGCTTGCTCCGTACATCCTAATACCTCTTTCACATACGATGACATTAGTATTTCCTTCAGATAATATGTATTCCAGAGAAACTAAAAGATCATCCAATGTAGCATTGAATCCTCTTTTTAAAAGGATCGGTTTATCAAGCTGTCCACATTTTTTCAATAATGAATAATTCTGCATATTCCTTGCACCAATTTGTATAATATCAGCAGTTTCAGCCATTAGCTTCAATGAATATTCATCCATCGCCTCTGATACGATCTTCATGTTATGTTTAGCAGCAGCATCTGCAAGATATACGAGTCCTTTTTCCTGTAATCCTTGAAAACTATATGGCGAAGTTCTAGGTTTAAAGGCCCCACCTCTTAATATTTTAACCCCTCTTGAACTTAAAAATCCTGCAGTTTCCATTATCATATCTTTATCTTCTACCGAACAAGGACCGGCTATTATATGAGATTCTTTTCCGCCAAATTTTATACCATCTCCTAGATTTACTACCGTATCTGAAGGATTGTTTTCACGATATACCATTTTCAATCTTTCAGATATGTGGATTATTTTTCTTATTCCTTCAAATTTGTTAAAATAAGATTCATCAAGATAACCAATATTACCATGAACTAAAACAGCAGTTCTTTGACTACCTTTACTGATCCTAGCTTTAAATCCAAGATACTCAATTCCTTGAATAATTCTTAAAATTTGTTTGTTTGTAGTTCCGATCTTTAATATTATTAACATTTATTACCTCAACTTATTGTTTAGTTGTTAAGCTTGTTGTTTAGTTGTTAAGCTTGTTGTTTAGTTGCTATGATTAAATATTCTATCCATAATTATTCCAGCAGCTATAGAAACATTCAATGATTCAAAATCCGTTTTATTATTGATCCTATAATTGTGGTTGATCTCTTTTTTCAATGAACTACTCAATCCGTTAGCTTCATTTCCAAATAATAACATGATTTTATCATTATCTTTAGATTTAAAATCATGTTCTTCATCCAAAAATGTTCCTATTTTTTCAAAACTATTAATTTCTTTTTTTATATCGTCGAAACTACCTAATTTAATGATATCTGATTTGAAGAGACCTCCCATGCTACTCCTTATTACTTTAGGAGAATATAGGTCAACGGTGTTTCCAAAAAGAACTATCCCATCTACTCCATACCATAATGAAGTTCGGATTATAGTGCCAAGATTACCAGGATCGTTTATATCAAATAATCCAAGCAATGATCTTTTGTCTTTCAAGAATTCATCCACTGTTTTAACACTAGGTGTTTTTGCAACAGCTAGCACCCCTTCACTATTCTTCAGAGATGATATTCTTTCAAAATCATCAGTTATGAAAATATCAGGATCCTTGAGTAATTTTACTATCTTATCTATTTTTTCAGTTTCAAATGAACTATCAAAAACTACATATTCTATATTTATGCTTGTCCCGACTAATTCAAGTACAGCCTTCTTACTTTCAATAATGAAAAGTCCGGATTCATTTCTGCCTTTCTTTGAATCAAGGCTTCGAATTAGTTTTATCTGATTTTTGAATAGTTTCTTCAATGTCTTATTTTTGTCCGGTTAAATAATATAATGCCAGATTACATCCCATTCTTAATGCTTGTGATCTTTTTTGCTGAGAGTCATTGTGAACTTCCTCATCTTCCCATCCATCTCCAAGGTCAGATTCGTAAGAATAGTACAAAATCAATCTACCATTATGAAATATTCCAAGACCTTCAGGGTTTTTATCATCATGCTTATGTATCTTTGGTAATCCCTTCGGGAATTTATACTTAATTGAATATATTGGATGGTCGAAAGGTACTTTTAATAATTCTTTATTGGGAAAGATCTTTTTGACTAGCTTCCTGAATGATGCATCCAGTCCATAATTATCATCAGCATGCAAGAAACCACCATTCAGAAGATGCTTTCTGATAATTTTAACCTCTTCATCGTTCATATCGATCGTGCCATGGCCTGTTAAGTATAAATATGGGAAAGAATTCACATTCTCAGTGATAGTGACTGTTTTTTCCAAATCAGCACAGTCAATACCCGCGTTTTTTTCAATGAACTTCATAAGATTGTTTATAGACGAAGGATTACTATACCAATCTCCTCCTCCACTGTATTTCAATCTTCCAATGAAGAAATCTTGAGCTACAATAATGTTTGCGGTAAACATTAGACATATTATCAAAAACTTAGCCATAAATGTCAGAATCAGTAAAACTTTTTGGTTTATTAAATAAGTCAAATATCTTTTCATCATCCAAGACTATTCTTGATGGATTGATATTCTCTTTGCTATCTCTATCTTTGAATATGTAATCTTTTTCGTAAATCTTATTTCTTATAAATACGTCTAAAATGTCAGGATCGAACTGAGTTTCTCTTCCTGCAACCATAATATCTATTGCTTCGTTACTGGTCATTGCTTTTCTATAAGGTCTTGTCGTTGTGATAGCATCATATGTATCCGCAATTGCAATAATTCTTGCAAATAAAGGTATGTCTGTACCTTTAAGTTCTCCAGGATATCCTTTACCGTCATATCTTTCATGATGATATTTTATACAATCGATCATAGGCTCAAAGAATGAAATACCTTTAACGATATTCGCTCCAATAACAGGATGAGACATTATCTGATCGAACTCATCTTCTGTAAGTGACTTGTTCTTATGAAGAATATTATCACTTACTCCAATCTTACCCACATCGTGCATCATAGCACCATAATCAAGTGTATTTAGATCTTTTGCATTTAAATCCATACATATTCCAAGATCATGACTGATAAGTCTAACCCTATTGCTATGACCTTTTGTGTATGGGTCTCGAGCTTCAATAGCAGACGCAATAATGATCAAAGATCCAAATATCGCATCTTTCAATTGAAAAGTCCTTCTCTCTACCATTTCCTCAAGATGCTTTTGATACCTTTTATTTTCCTTGAGAAGTTTAATGTTTTCTTCTTTCAGTTTTTTAAATTCAATACTCTTCTCTACTGAGATCAATAATTCATCAACATTGATTGGCTTAACCAGATAATCTTGTGCACCAAGTTTCATAACTTCGATCACGGTGTGAAGATTTTTAACTCCGGTAAGCATGATTACAGGAATAATTGTATTTTTTTCTCTGAAAGCCTTTAAAAATTCAGGACCTGTCATTTGTGGCATTTCAACATCTGAGACAATGCAATCGAAATTTTCTTGTTCGAGCTTTTTTAACGCATCAATTCCGTTTTCTGCCTGAACTGTATCATAATCATTCAGCTCTAAACTCATTGATACAAATTCTCTCAATTCCTCTTCATCGTCTATTACAAGTATTTTTGGCATACTGCTTTAACTCATATTATTATTAATAGTCTTTTAATATAGCTACTAATTAAACATAAATCAATTACTTAATTATAATTTATAAAACGCGCTATGCTGTTGCGCATGTAATAAAATATAAATAAAAAAAGGTCACAATGTTGTGACCTTAATCATTCGAATATAATAAAATACTATTTTTTACTTCTTTGGAGCGTGCTTCTTACGATCATGAACATTTAAATATCTTTTTCTCAGCCTGAAATTTTCAGGAGTAACTTCTAATAATTCATCATCTTTTAAAAACTCTATAGCCTGCTCTAAAGTTAAATCTCTTGGTGGAGTCAGCTTAATAGCTTCATCGGCACCTGAAGATCTAACATTTGACATTTTTTTTATTTTATTAACATTTACATCAAGGTCACCATCTCTGCTGTGCTCACCAACTATCATTCCTCCATAGACTTTAACACCTGCTCCAATGAACATTGCTCCACGTCCCTGCAAATTCCACAATGAATAGGCTACTGACTCACCTTTTTCCAAAGAAACTAAAACACCTCTAGTTCTTCCGGGAATATCACCTTTGTAATATTCATATTCGTAGAAGCTATGATTAAGAATTCCTGTTCCTCTTGTCTCAGTCATAAATTCATTTCTAAATCCTATTAAACCTCTGGCAGGAACTTTGAACTCAACCCTTGTATATCCATCTGAACCTACGACCATATTAAGCATTTCACCTTTTCTAATACCCATCTTTTCAATTACTACTCCAGTGTATTCATCAGCTACATCTATCATAGCTAACTCTATAGGTTCTGTTTTTTTACCTTTAAGTTCTCTGAAAATCACCTTGGGTCTTGAAACTGCAAACTCATAACCTTCTCTTCTCATGTTCTCAATTAGAATTGCAAGCTGTAACTCACCTCTTCCTTTTACCAAGAAAGAATCAGGTAAATCAGTTTTTTCTACTTGAATACTTACATTTGTCTGCAATTCTTTTTGCAATCTATCCCAAATATTTCTAGAAGTAACCCATCTTCCTTCTAAGCCTGCAAAAGGAGAATCATTTACCATAAAAATCATTGATAAAGTTGGTTCGTCAATATCAATCAAAGCTAATGGTATAGGGTTTAATCTATCAGCAACAGTTTCACCAACATCGATTTTTGTCAAACCTGCAATTGAAACAATATCTCCTGCAAAAGCTTCTTTAACGTCTTGTTTATTCATTCCTTCATAAACATACAGCTTTGTTATTCTGTAAATTAATCTTCCACCATCTCTTTGTAAAAGAACAACTTCATCACCTTGTTTGACACTTCCATTATGAATCTTACCTGTACCGATCTTTCCAACATAATTATCATATTCTATAGCTGAAGTAAGAAATTGGAATGGTTTATTTACATCGCCATCAGGCTCTTTAACTTCTTTTATAATAGTCTCAAATAATGGCGTAAGGTCTTTATCTTCATCTTCTAGTTCATATTTTGCAAATCCATTTTTTGCGGATGCATAAAGAACAGGGAAGTCAAGTTGTTCGTCAGTTGCATTCAATTCAATAAATAGATCAAATACTTTTTCTAATACTTCTGTTGGTGTACAATTTGGTCTATCGATTTTATTTATAACTACAATTGGTTTCAATCCCAATTCCAGTGATTTCTTCAATACGTATTTTGTCTGTGGCATTGTACCTTCAAAAGCATCTACCAATAATAGTACAGAATCTACCATTTTTAATATTCGCTGTACTTCTCCACCAAAGTCTGCGTGACCTGGTGTATCTACGATATTTATTTTATAATCTTTGTAATGCAGAGAAGCATTCTTTGAAAATATTGTGATCCCTCTTTCTTTTTCGATGTCATTGGAATCCATTATTCTTTCTTCAACTTTCTGATTTGCTCTGAAAAACCCAGTCTGCCTAAGTGCTGCGTCAACCAGGGTTGTTTTACCATGATCTACATGGGCGATAATTGCGATGTTCTTTAGTTTTTTCATCTACCGATGTCCTTTTATTTAAATCCGGTCGGAATGTATGAAATAATATTGATTTGCACAATGTTTATTTTGGGATAATTAATAACCGTAGGGGACGGTTTCTTACCGTCCCCGTTTTTATGGTTTTTGGGGTCGAAAAGAAATCGACCCCTACGTGGGTGTTTTAAAATAATCGTTGTTGATCGTCTATGATTGCACCTTCAACATAATTTGCATCTAAACCTAATTTGATACGTTTATCAATAGAAGAACGCATCTTTCTGTATCGCCAGTCAGCTAAGCAAAGCTTATCATCGAAAGAACCTAGGATAAGTTCGCCAATGGGGGTTTAGTACAACTTACTAAAAACATACTTGCTAAGATTAGCATTAAAAATACTTTCTTCATATTTGCTCCGAATTCGTTAAATTGCGTTTTGGTTACCATTATTTTTTCGTTGAAGAAATTAAGGTTGACACATCGCTATTCGTCCTTGCTCCTGACTACATTATCCAAAATTTCTTATTTTTTTCTTTAAGGGATCTTATCGTATTCGCGCTTTCTCTTTTCTTCTTCCTCTTCCACATACCTTTCATTAACTAAGGATATTTCAAACGGAATGATGAAAAGAAGCATATATAGCAATCGTGCATTTCCATCTACCATGCTTTCTGAATTTGTCATAGCAATTATAGCTAATATAAGTGTTGCGATTATACCAATAATATCAAAAGGTATTTTAGTTGATTTTGAAATTAAAGATAGTAGATAAAATAGTATGCCTCCTATGAAAAATGCTATGATTGAATATATCAACCATAGTATTTCTTGCACTTTCATAAAGACCTCCTTTAGTTTAAAAAAATCATCATCCATTAAAATCTATATCTAATTTACATTTATTGAAAATAAACATCTAATCACTAAATGTAAAACCGAAAATTATTTAGCAATGGAATTAATTACTTTTTCAACTACCCTCACTTTTGATATCTCTATCTTTTTCATCTACAATGCTTAAAATTGCGATTGAGATATCATCAAAAAAGTTATATAACTTATTCATTACACTTATAAAATTCGATAAATCTTTTAACCTACCCACATTTAATGAATTTTTGGGCAATGAAAAAAGTTTAAATAGTTTCATATTTGCAAAAAGTGAAACAGCCTGTTTCACATTTGCTCATTCCGGGACAAGCAGTTCTACAAATTCGGGGTTTGCCGAATCCCGAATTCGTTTTATTTTGAAATCCTCTTAAAATCTTCAATACTCGGCAATTTACCTTTTAATTCTTTTGGAAGTCGTTTACTTAATTCGTACTTGGAGATACCAATTGGTTTTGATGCCGACCTTAAAGCATACTCAACCTCTAATCTATCTTTAAACGGAACCAATAAAATACCAATACTTGGGTTATCATCTTCCTGTTTTAATTGATCATCTATCAATTGCAAATAAAAATCAAGTTTGCCTACAAATTCAGGTTTAAACTCCGTAACTTTTAATTCAACTGCAACTAAACATTTTAATATTCTGTGATAAAATAACAGATCAATATAGTAATCCTTATTACTTAAAACAATTTTGTATTGATTAGCAATAAAGCAAAATCCGTATCCCAATTCCATGATAAATCGCCTTACTTTTTCAACCATAGTACTCTCTAACAGTCTTTCAGTTATTGGTTTATTGATATCTAAAAAGTCCAGAGAATAAACACTTTTAATACTTTCTTGTGCTTGTTCCAGTAAATTTATCGGTAAAACTTTCGCGAAGTTATGTTGAGAAGGATGTAATAAATAATTTGAATAAGCATCACTTTTTATCTGATGTAGCAATACCGAACGACTGTACTTATTTTTTATTGTAGTTTGTAAGTAAAATATTCGAGCTTTTGGATCTTTTACTTTTTGAAGTATCAAAATATTTTGACCCTAGGGAACTTCTGAAACAAGCTGTTTCATATTTGAATATTCTTCGACTAATTGACGCATAAACCTAAGATTCCGAGGTGACCAGCTTACACCTTTCCCAACATATAGCTCTAAATCTTTACTTAGTTGTTCAACAATAGATTTACCCCAACCGTATTGCTTCTGTCTTTTTATTATCAACTCACCAATATTCCAGTAAAGGGTATTTGAAATTATTTGAATTGATTTGACAGCAGCAGTTCTGTGGTATTGCACCATTTCAACTATTTCAGTAAGAAACTTTTGATAATCAGTACCTACCATATTATTCTCACCATTTTTCAACTTCATGCCTATCTCCGCTATATTATCATTAACAAATGCAATATACAACGAGCAAAGTGTCAAATAATGACCTTTTGGTATTTTTCTTGAAATAATGTTAAAAAAAAGATCCTGAAATAAATTCAGGATGACGGTTTCAACAAGGTGGTTTTAACCCCTTGCACAAACGAATGTGATTCTCAGTGCCTTTGTGAGAACCTATTTTCTTAGAAACAAATCAGCCAGCACAATTGCAGCAGCGTTTTCAACAATGATCGGTGTCCTTAAAGCAAAACAAACATCATGCCTGCCTTCAATAACAAGATCAGTCATTTCTTTAGTTTTAAAATTAAAAGTTCTCTGACCCTTCCCTATGCTCGAAGTAGGCTTAACAGCAACTCTGAAAACAATTTCATTTCCATTAGAAATTCCCCCATTGATACCACCTGAATTATTCGTAGCAGTAGTACCTTGTTCATCTATGAAAACATCATTACACTCTGAACCTTTCATCTTTGCAACTTCAAAACCTGCACCAAATTCAATCCCTTTTATCCCAGGGATCGAGAATATAATATGCGAGATCATACTCTCAACAGAATCAAAGAACGGCTCTCCGAAACCGACAGAAATATTAGATATTCTGCATTCGATAATGCCACCGACAGAATCATTTTCTTCTATGATCTCATTGATAACTTTATCAAATTCTGTACTACCTCCCACTTCTATCAATCTTGTAAAGAACTTAACCTCAGGAATGATCTTTTTAGCTATAACCCCTGCAGCTACGAGTGGTAAAGTCATCCTGCCTGATGATTGACCACCACCAGCGTGATCTCTTTCACCTTTGTATTTAACTTTATTTGTAAAGTCAGCATGACCTGGTCTGGGAATATCACTGAACTTATCATAATCCTTAGATTGAGCATCTTTATTGTCAAAATCAATTGATATTATTGCGCCTGTTGTTTGCCCCTGATAGATACCTGAAATAATATTCGGGATATCAGATTCTATTCTCTTAGTAGTACCTGGTGCACCGCTTTTTCTTTTTAATAAATCATCCGTAAAGTCATCCAGAGAAATAGGTATCCCTGAAGGACAACCCACAATATCAATACCGACTTTTTCACCGTGAGACGTACCGTTTATAATAATTTTAAATTTATTTCCAAATGTATTCATATGGTCCCCTTCCAGTCGAACACATGGGTTCGACCCTACATTAATTGTCCATTATTTTTTCAAGATCCTTGTAGAAATCTACATACGATTTTTTCACACATTCAGCGTTTTTAACAGTAATTCCTTTCTCTGAGATAAGACCTGAAATTGCTCCTGCCATTGCAATCCTGTGATCATTATGACTGTTTATTTCTCCCCCAATGATCTTTCCACCTTCGATGATCATTTCATCACCTGAAACCGAAATCTTCACTCCGAGTTTAGTGAATTCTTTCACCAACACTTCTGCCCGGTTACTTTCTTTGTATTTCAATCTTAAAGCACCTTGAATTCTACTTATTCCTTTGCAAGCGGATGCTAGAACGACTAACGGTGGAAACAGGTCTGGAGAATCTGTAGCGTTGTAAATAAAAGCTTTTAATTTATTCTTTGAAACAACTATTGAACTGTTTCTAATTTTTACGTCAGCTCCTGCTGTCTTTACAATATCAATAATATTTTTATCAGGCTGAAATGAACCTAAGTCCAGACCATGAATTTCCACTGAACCAGCAATAGCTCCTGCAACAATAAAGTTACTTGCACTGCTCCAGTCATTCTCAACAATTATCTTCTCAGCAGAATAATTCTGACCACCTTTAATCAAAAACTTTTTGTAGTTCTTATGAATCACCTTTACACCAAAGCTCTTTAAAACTTCTATAGTCATATCAGTATATTGTTTGCTTTTCAGATTACTCACATTCACAACAGAATCCTCTTTCACTAAAGGAAGTGCCATTAAAAGCCCCGTGAGGAATTGCGATGTAACAGTTCCGTCAACTGTTACGACACCACCTTTAATAGGTCCTTTTACTAACATAGGTAATAACCCATCTTTAGATTCAACCGAAACACCAAGTTCTTTCAAAGGTAATTCCATCATTGCAACAGGTCTCTTCATCAGAGAACCTTCACCTGAAATTATAAATTCTTTATCCTGCAAAGCTAATATCGGAGTGAACATTCTTAAAGACAAACCTGATTCTCCAAAAGTCAATTCATTAACAATTCCAGACTTTAAATCCTCAACAATTCTTAATGATACCTCAGAATCATCACAAGTAGAATTATAGACCAAATTTGTTTCAGTATTTGAAAGAAATGAAGCTGCAATTGATCTTTGCAACATTGACTTAGATGATGGTGGAGTTATTTTACCTGACACTTTTGAATTAGCTATAAATCTATTCATCGACTATGATATTAAATTAATTATCTCTTTAATTTTCAGTTCACTGAACTGACCTTCAGCAGTTCTCTTTCTACCTTGCGGATAGGCATAAGTAAATGGAGCTCCTAGAAACGGTGCTGCAACCCTTGTGATCTTACCGAGATTACCCATTCCAAGAGCAATTATCGATCTATCTTTCTCGTATAAACTCATAATATTTGAGTTGTCCTTAAATGAATTGACTTTACAAACCACCTTTGCAATATCGGCATGATTATCAAAACATCTATTCACTATTTCATGTAAATTTTTTATATTGGGGCAATTTTCGTAATTATGGTATGAGATGATGACTTTACACTCTGACATTTTGGCTGTATTTGCCAAAAACCCATTCATAGTGTAATCATTGGTTAACTCAAGATCAATATATTTAGCTCCAGATTTAATTGCTTTAGCCACCAATAATTTTCTCTCGTCGCTAGTATACTTGCCTTCTCTGCAAGTAGCTATAAGGTTCTTGTGAGAAGAAAATATCAGCTCAAGTTCATCATCAGTATAAATATTCAGATCCAATCTTATCTCAGCCAATTCAGTATCTTTGATGATATCAATACATTCTTCAACACTTGCTTGTCCTATACTCAGACATATCATATCAGCACCTATAATTTATTGATAAGAGTTTTTAATTCATTTAAATCCATTTTTTCTATAGAAGCTTTCCCTAATCCCTTAAGAAGAATAAAATTGACTCCGTCTTTCTCATTTTTCTTATCAAATTTAATAGTCTCCATTATATCGTCAATATTACTTGGAAGATCAGTGGGAAGACCGTATTTTTTTAACAACTTTTTGATTTGAATAAATACTTTCGTATTAATATAACACTTTTCTACCGAAATTCCTAATGAAGTAGCCATTCCGATACTTATAGCTTCGCCGTGAGTAAGGTCTTCGGCAAGCTCTATCGCGTGCCCGATAGTATGTCCAAAATTTAAAGTTTTTCTTAAGCCTGATTCCCTTTCATCAATCTTAACGATCTTAGACTTTACACTTATGGATTTGAAAAGCAACTCTTCCATAATTTCCCGATCCAGAGAATTAATTCTTTCATAATTTTTGTCTAGTAATTCTAATATCGAAGGATCACCTATGACGCCGTGTTTTATCAGTTCCCCAAGACCTGATCGGACATCTCTTTCAGGTAAAGTTCTCAGCATCGAAATATCACAAATAACGAATTCAGGTTGATTAAAAACTCCGATGATATTTTTTAGACCTTTAAAATTGACTCCATTCTTACCACCAATACTTGCATCAACCTGACTCAGTAATGAAGTTGAAACAAAGCCGAAGTCAATGCCTCTGAGATAAATTGAAGCCACAAAGCCTGTAATATCAGTTACAACTCCCCCACCAACTCCAAGCAGGAATGTATTTCTGTCAGCTTTGAATTCTATGAGTTTTTCAATGATATATTCAACAGTCTTAAATGACTTTATATTTTCACCTATACTGATAGTGATCGTTCTATATCCTTTGAACTTATCCTCGTAAAAACTGTGTACATTCTCATCCGTTACAATAATAACTCTGTCAGGATCAATATGATCTCTGATGTTGGCAAATTCAGCACCTATAAATATCTTTGATGTTTTATTTGAAGTATTTAAAGTAATGGTTTTCATCTCATCCAGTGCTAATCGTAAGTTTTGATCAATCCTTCTCTTCTTGGCGGTCCATCAGCATTATCTTTAGCTTTATAGCCAAATGCAACAGCATACAACGGTTGATAACCCTCCGGAATATCACATTGCTTAATAAAATCCTCCACACCAGGAGTATCGAACCATAAGCTTTTAATTAAACCATTCCATAGAGAACCAATACTCAGTGATTCAGCTGCAAGTAACATATTCTGAATTGCTGCTGAACAGTCTGCAACCATCGTATTACTCTTTGGCTCACCTGATACAATAATAAGCAACGGAGCATCATAGAAAAGATCGAATTCTTCATTGTTTGCCAAGGCTATTCTTTTAGGATCAGTTAGATACTTTTTCGCATTCTCTTTTGTGGATTTATTGATTGTTTCAATGATAGATTTATTTTTAACAACTGTGAAGAACCAGGGTTGTTTATTATTCCCGCTTGGAGCCCATAAACCTGCATCTATTATTGATTGTAATTCTTCACCTTTAATCTGTTCTCGTTTAAAGCTTCGGCAGCTTCGGCGCTCCCTGATACATTTTAAAACTTCATTCATAATATTTTTCCTTTTAATCGATTATGATATCATCCAAACTACGTTTCGGTACGTGATGAACCTGATCCTGATCTCTCCAATACTTTATTTCTCCATCAACCACCGGATCTATCACTACTTCTTCCTTTGGTTTTCCAATGGCAACTACAAGCAATATTTCAAAGTTGTCAGCTATTTTAAGGTTTTCCTTCAGTTTTGGTTTATCAATTGCTCCGAACATACAACCGCCAAGTCCCTTCTCAACCGCACCTAGAAGAATACTCTGAGCTGCAATACCATGATCAACACCTGCGACTTGCCTAATATCAAGATCCTCAAGTATCACTATGTATCCTGAAGGTCTTTCTCTTTCTTCAGGACCTACCCAGTCAGTTAAATATCCCGCCCACTTAAGACATTCAAAAACTATGCTGTTTTTATATTCATCACAAGATAAAATAAATTTCAAAGGCTGCTTATTTGCTCCTGTAGCTGAGAATCTTGCAAGACCAACGAGTTCTCTTAGGGTTTCTTCCGATACTTTTTCTTCCTGATAAAATCTTCTATAGCTACGATTCTTTATTACCAGATCTTTAAGCATAATTTTACTCCTACTTTAATTATTTTCAACCAATATCATAAATTCACCTTTAAGCTCATGCCTTTTACAATATTGAAAGATCTTAACGGAGGTATCATACAGAACAACTTCTTCAGGCTGTGTTGCCTTGTAAATGAATAATGTTTTCTTATCATTGAAAACATTTGCAACATCCTCCATCATATCGAGAATCCTGTATGGTGTATCCATTAGAACAACAGGAACACGAAGCTTCTTTAATTCCTTAAGTTCAGCTACTCTTTCGTTCTTTGTTTTAGCGATGAAACCTGCAAAATGAAATTTTCGAATATCTATCGGAGAAAGTGAAAGAAGTGTCATTAAAGCCGAAGCACCCGGGACAGGTACTATAGTAATATTTTTAGCGTAACATCTCTGAAGTAATATCTTACCTGGATCTGCAAATACTGGTGTGCCACAATCTGAGATCAAAGCACAATTTTCACCTTTAAGCATAAATTCAGTTACATAATCTGCATCTTTCGCTTCGTTATGCTCATTGAATACAAAGAAATCTTTTTTGAATTTATGTGTTCTAAATAAACTGTTCGTAGCAGAAGATTCTTCTGTAATAATCACATCAACACTTTTTAAAATTTCCAATGCCCTTTCACTGATATCAGCCTTATTCCCTATCGGGATCGCTACTATGTATAATTTACCTTTATTCAAAATGTTGTTCCTTCATTTTGTCATTGCGAGGATTTTAAATCCGTGGCAATCATGTTTTATTTCGATTCAGGGAAGGCGTGGAAGCCTTCCACTACGCTTTATCTTTTCAATGTTTTAATTTCTTTTTTCGGTTCTTCTTTTTTTATAGAATCTTCTTTTGCCTTCTCTGTTTCTACTTTGATCTTCTTCTTCTTTACAACAGGTGTTGGTATGTTAATTTTCTTCTTACGTTTTGGCTTTGGTTTGTCATACTTAATTCCCTGTTTTTCTGCTAAAACTTTTATCTGTTCACTCATAATCTTATCAAGGTTATTTTTCTTTTCACCTTTATTTGTACTAGAAGATTTGATCTTACGAGCTTTCTCTTTAGAAACTGAAGGTGCTGTTGCCATAAAATCATCAGCATCCTCTTTTGCCTGTTCCAGTGATTTAGTATCACTTCTTGATCGTTCAGCTTTTTTCTTTGCTCTGTCTTCCATAAATTTAGCCGAGGTAGAAAGCACATCTCCAACTTCTGAAACACTCATTGTTTCCATTTCCTCAAGTACAACTTCGCGATCACCTTCTGTAATTACAGCATATTCCTTACCTTTGTCGTCCGTAACATTCTGAGTATAAGTCAGGTATGAGAAAGTACCATTTGTCTGATTTGCAATATCCTGGAAATATTCCACGCCTTTGTTACTGTTACCTGAGCACGATATTGAACTTATTGATAATGAAAATGATTTTGCGTTTTTTATAATATCTTTTTGTTTGTAATCTTGTTTATAATTCAAGTGAGGTTCAGCATCTCCAATCAAGAAGCAAAGTTTTCCGACCTTTGTATTATCTTTTGACCATTTAAGCTTATTTACACCCATGTATAAGGCTTCTTTTACGGATTCAGGGAAATCTCCTCCACCAGAAGCAGAAAGTCTGTTAATATCGTTCTTTATCTCTTTTATGTTTGATTTGAAGTCATATATCTTTGTCACATATGGATCAGACCTGTCTTTGTAATCGACTACTGCAAATTTTACGACCGGCTGAGGTACACCTTGAAGAATTTCATCGATCATCATAATAATTTTCTCTTTCACAACATTTATCTCATCTCCCATACTTCCTGTTGTGTCAATAATGAAAGCAACTTCAAGTTCGGGACCTGATCCAGGTACATTCGAAGCTCCAAGTAAGTCAGAATAAATTTTACCGGATAATTGATCTGCTGAATCGAATATATTATCATTACCTTTTCCTTTCACTGACTGTGTTGAAATGACATCACCGGTTTCCACATCAAGAACTTTACTTACCATTCTGTAAGCTGAATTTACAAATGTAATACTTCCGGTCAGGATGTATTTTGCTCCTGAAAGTTTTCCAATCTTTGATTGTTCTTTCTCAGTGACTAATCCGCTGTTCTTAAAGTTCAACTCTTCGATAAGGTTCTGTATCTTTTCTCTCTCAATGATGGTAAGGTTATTTTTCTCAGCTAAGTTTGTGATCAGAATATCACTTATACCACTTGAAAGATAATCCATATCTCCGTTACTGTTATTAATGGAAAAATTAAGAACTGCCATTTTTGTTTCATTTGCAAATACGCTAAATACGATGCTGAAGATTATAATTCCGATGATATTCTTCATAGTTCATCCTCATTTATTGTCATTTTTTTTTTCTTATTTATTCGTCATCCTGAATTTATTTCAGAATCTGTTTTAATTGTTTTCACCTTATTCGGTACGCATTCCTGAGTACCCTACAGACCTACTACTTACCACTATTTACTGTTTGTATTTGTTTACCTTAACTCTCTTTTCCTGTTTCTTTGCTTCGATTACGATAACAAACTCACCTTTGGGTTCATTTTCAGTAAAATGTTGCACAACTTGGTCAAAAGAACCTGATACAAATTCTTCATACGTTTTTGTCATTTCTCTGAGGACAGCAACTTTCCTATCACTGAAATAAAGATTTAACTCTGCTAGAGTTTTTATTATCCTATGTACAGATTCATAAAATATAATAGTTCTAACTTCATCTTTCAAAGATTCTAACCTGGTCTTTCTACCTTTCTTGTGAGGCAGAAAACCTTCAAACACAAATCTATCGGTTGGCATACCTGAAACAGCGATGGCATTTATAGCAGCCGTTGCACCCGGAACACCAACAACTTCTATACCTTTTTCTCGTGCTGCTCTGACGATCACAAATCCTGGATCAGAAATACATGGCGTTCCTGCATCAGATACTAAAGCTACATTCTGACCATTTAAAACTTTTAGAAGAATCTGATCAGATCTATAATTTTTATTATGATCGTGATAACTTGTAAGATTTGTTTCAATTTCATATTCTTTCATGAGCAATCCAGTACGTCTTGTATCCTCACATGCTATAAGATCACAGTTCTTCAATGTTTCCACCGCTCTGAAAGTCATATCTCCAAAGTTACCTATCGGAGTCGAAACTATATATAATTTTCCTGTTGTCATTTAAATCCCTTCCAGATGAACACATGGGTTCATCCCTACAGTACATCCTCGGACTTGATCCGGGGATCCATTTTTTAATAACTCGTTTTTGCTTTTTCATCCACTACCAATATAAAATCCGCTTTATCTATATTAACTTTGTCAGGATCATTTATATCTTTTGCTAATATAGTAGTTAACGTTTTAATTTTAAGATTTGGTCTATATTTATTTAAATACCAAATAATTCCTACATGATCATCAGAATGAAAACTACCATTATAGTGAATAAATAATTTATCTTCTTCAAAGTTCTTACTGATAAAATATCCCATAGTAGCATCTTTAATTGCCTGCGCTTCAGCAAAATATTTTTTACTGGTATCATGTCCCATTGCAGGCATACTCATCGAAGCCATTTTTTTGTAACAGGATAATTCAGGATCGAATTCTATAGGTTTTGGTACAAAATATTCCTTTGACCTGTCGGATAATTTATCAAGAGCTTCAAAACCACCATAGAAAACCATTGATGCATATCTTCTTGGGATATTTGTTGCTATAAATTTAAGCATATTATCTTTTGCAAATTCTACAAGAGGTTTATAATCAGTTTTATAGTTCGGCCATAATCGAACGTCACCTTCAAATTTATTAGTTTTATAAAAATCACTAAAATATTCATCGATGGTAAGCTGATTATCTGATTCTAACATCTCTGCACCAAGAGTGATCTTCCCATTTCTCTTTAGAAAAAGATCTTGAGTAAGCTTCAATTCTAGATTATGTGCCTCAATACTATTGTGAAGTTCACCGAAGAAAATAACGTCACAGTCTTTAAGCTCATCTACCATTGAACTGTAATCAACGCTGTCCAGCCTAGAATTATAAAGTTTATAGTTTTTTATTTCTGCGACCATAATTGAACTCCAAACGATGATGAATATAGTTAAAATTTTAAATATTTTCATGATTTTCCTTTTTTGTCATTGCGAGGGTTTACGACCCATGGAATCTATTACACGATTCCGGGAAGGCGTAGGAGCCTTCCCCTACGAAATAATTTAATCTTCTTTCTTATTTTCTCTAGTCATTAACCCTGATAAACCTATCTTTGGTTCCAGTCCTTCAAATAGTATCTTGTAAACAGTAGAAGCAATAGGCATTTCAATATTCTTATCTTTGGCTAATTTATTCACGATCCTAGTTGTCTCAACACCCTCAGCGACCATTGTCATATTTTTTAAAATATCTTCTAAAGACTCACCTTTAGCTAATCTATTACCTACCTGCCAGTTCCTGGATAAACTCGAATTACAAGTTAGGATAAGATCTCCAATACCTGACAATCCAGAGAAAGTTTCTCTCTTTGCGCCTACAGAAAGACCGAATCTTACCATTTCTGCCAACCCTCTAGTTAATAACGCTGCCTTAGTATTATTTCCTAGACCGAGGCCATCTATCATTCCTGCTGAAATAGCCATGATATTCTTAATGCTACCACCGGCCTCAACACCGATAACATCATCATTTGAATAAACTCTGAAATATGGGGATGAGAATACGTCTCTGATCAAATTTGCCGCTTCAAGATTTTTGCTGGCACTTACAACCGCTGTAGGTGTTTTATTAACTACTTCTTTGGCAAATGATGGTCCTGCCAAAATCACAAAATTATCATCGGTTATTGTTTCAAATTCGGATATGAACATCTGTCTAATATCCTTCCCTGTTGAAACCTCAATACCTTTGGCAACATTCACAACTATTTTGTCTTTAAAATCTACGCCTTTAATTTTATCAAAGTAAGATCTAATAAACTGAGTTGGCACAGCATTAATTATTATTTCGGATTCTTCAACTGTAGATATAAGATCATTCGTGAATATTATATTATCAGGTATGATATAAGTAGGTAATCTATCCTCAAATTTCCTTTCTGCATCTAACTTTTTGCATACTTTCGGATCAAATTCCCATACTTTTATATCGAAATCTTTTTTAGCTATAACATCAGCTATAGCTAAACCCCACGCTCCAGCTCCTAATATTGCTATCTTCATAATTTATTCCTTTGATCTTTTTTTCAATACATATTTCATTTTTTCAATTCTATCGTAAGTAATTTTATATTTCCCCAAGATCAGCTTTCCATATTTTCTTCCACCGTGACAATCACTACCACCGGATTTTAGCAATTTGTTATAGTCTGCCATGTCATTGATCTTTCTAAGAAATTCATCATCATAGGATGAATGGATCGTCTCAAGACCATCAATTCCCGCATCCATTAGAACCTTGAGCATTTCAGGTTTTTCTCTTAAGTAATTCGGATGTGCTGCAAAAGCTAAACCACCTGCTTCATGTATCAATTTGACCGAATTTGGGATACTTATCTTAAATTTTTTTACATGATATTTAGAGTTATCGTTCAAATATTTACTAAATGCATCGTAAAAATTGTATGCATACTTCTTTTTTATTAACAAATGCGCCAAATGTGGTCTGGCAATTGCCCCGTTATTTGAGATCTCATTAACCTCCTCGAAAGTAATATCAATATTATCTTCCTGCAGAAGCTTAACCATCTTTTTTGCTCTATCTATTCTAACGTCTTTGAATTTCTTTATGTATTTCTGCAATGTTTTATTATTAGGATCAACAAAATAACCTAGAATATGAATATCCATCTCATTGTATTCTGACGAAAGTTCGATTCCTTGTATAAATTCTATTTTGTATTTTTTTGATAATTCTAATGCTTCAGAGTTTGCACCCACAGAATCATGATCAGTAATACTGATCGCTTTCAGTTTTCTTTTCTGTGCATAGAAAAAAATCTTTTCTGTCGAAAGTAACCCATCTGAATGAGTTGAATGTATGTGAAGATCCGCTGATTTAGTCATTATCAATAAACCTCTGCACGAAATCATTATATTGCAGGATTTTAATGTCCTTTCCGCTTCTTTCGATGATTTTATTTATCTCGAATTTATTAATGATCCTTGATAGAGTTTCCCTTGATATGCCTGTCATATTTGCTAGATCAGTCTGATTAGGAACTTCTTGAATGATTACATCTTTTCCGTCAGATGATCCCATTTTTTCCGCAAGGTTATGCAAAGTGATTATTACTTTTTTTTGAGCATCATCCAAAAAGAAACTTTTCATTCTTATATCAGTAACCCTAAGTCTTATAGCAAAAGTCTTTAATAAATTCAAAGACAATGTGGAGTTATGAATTAATAAATTAACAAATTCGTTTTTAGTAACTGTCAAAAGCTCAACATCATCCATAGCAATAGCATTTGCATTGCGATTATGGTCATCCAATAACGACATTTCACCAAAATAATCTCCATTACTAAGAATAGTAAGAATAACCTCATTACCCTCTTCGTTAAGCTTTGTGATCTTAACTCTTCCTGATGATATCAGGTAAAGCATATTACCAGAATCACTTTCCATGAATATGACATTCTTCTTTTTATAGCTTTTTACTCTGCAATGCTCTGCAATAGCTTTGATCTCATCATCATTCATACTCTCACATAATGAGATCGATTTTAAAAATATATTTTTATTATTATCATCCATAATCCTTCTCCCTGCACCGCAAGGGGCTAGAGCCACCTTGTTCATATTATTTTTCCTATCATTGCGAAAACCATCTGTGTGTGGTAATCTTATGTGTGTCACCCTGAATTTATTTCAGGGTCTTTCTTTAATCGTTTTAGGGACGAATGGTAATCGTCCCCTACCACATTAGTACATTAGCACCTAATACCTAATACCACATTAGTACATTAGCACCTAATACCTCATACCTAACCTACAGCACATCATTATATTTTTTTGCTTTCAGTTTTTCTACAAGTTCCTTCACATCTTGTGATCTTGATAATGGAGTAATCAATAATGAATCATCCGTATCAATAACTGCTATATCTTTTATTCCAATCGTAGTTATAATCTTATCCTTGTTATCAGAAACTATATAGCATCCATTTGTATCTATAGATATAAATTTTGCCTCAATAACATTTTCGTTCTCATCTTTATCTTTCATTCTGTATATCTCGAACCAACTTCCAACATCTGACCAACCGAAATCACCTATGAATACTTTAACTTTTTCAGCCTTCTCCATCACGCCATAGTCAATTGAAATAGATTTCATCTCAGAGTATATTCTCTCGATAACGTCATCCGAGTCATTATCTATTAGGGCTTGTTTAAGATTCATCAAACTCTCATACAGGTCTGGTATATGCTTTTTTATCTCTTTTAAAATTGTGTTAGCTTTCCATATGAACATTCCGCTGTTCCAGAAAAAATCCCCACTTTCCATGAATCTTACAGCAGTTTCAAAATTGGGTTTCTCTGCAAAAGATCTTACTTCAAAAGCACCTACACTTGTTTCTTTTCCTAGCTGTAGATAACCGTATCCGGTTTCGGGATGAGTTGGTTCTATACCTATCGTTATCAAGCAGTCTTGATTCGCCTTACTATAATCTACAGCATTGTTAATAACTCTGGAAAATTCCTCTGTGTTTTTAATATAATGATCAGCTGGTAAGACAATCATAGTTGCATCTTCATCTTTAAGCATCAGTCTGACCGCACCATAACCTATCGCTGCAGCAGTGTTTCTCCCAAAAGGTTCTGCTATTATATTATCTTCTTTAAAGTTTTCAACATTTGCAAAAACATTATCTTTCTGCTCTTTATTTGTAATTATGTAGCAATCGTCTCTTTTTATGATAGAATCAAGCCTGTTCACTGTATTCTCAAGCATAGTCTTATCGTTTATTATCTTCAATAAATGTTTTGGTGTCCTTAAGCGGCTTTTTGGCCAGAATCTTGCTCCAACTCCACCGGCCATGATTAACGCGTACATGATTTGCTCCTTATTTTTAAAATTCAAAATTTATTAATTATGATTTAAATTTAAAAATCAAAATTTATTTCTGCCGATTCCCAATTTTTTCTGATCAGGATCGTATCTTTTCTAAATACTGCCTTCTCAATATTTAAATGATTAAGATTAATGCTTAATAATTCATTTTTATTTGCATCAAGATATGCTGCACAAATATATTTACCCGGTCTTAGTTGTATCTTGTAATCCGAAGTAACTCCATATTTCACATTGCTATTAATCTTATTATCACAATTTTGGAATATTAAATTTGCTCCTGTACCAGCATTTTCTACTTTGCCTGCCACAGATCCATACCCGAGTTCATTCTCAACACTGAAGTTCTTTGAGAAGATCTTATTATTACCATACTTTACAACTACAGAATATTTACCTTCAATAATTTGTTTTTGAGGAAGATCGATCTCTGAAATAAAAGGCCTGGCAACAACAATATCGTTTAAAATCGTAATTGAACTGTCAATGCTGCTTATAAGCTCGAACAGCAAGCTGTCAGGTTGTATCCAGTTGAAATTAAATTCTAATTTCTGATCTTTATATACTATGTTTTTTAGATTTGACGATACTTTTAATTTTTCTTTTTTCACAGTGTCAGCAATAAAAACAGTCTTAGTCTTCATCTTTTCATTGATAAGATTTCCATAACGATCAGTGATCTCATTTAAATTTATTGTTATTTCTTTTGTAACATCCAAATCTTTAGATCGAATGTATATTTTCGCTTTTACTGCAGGATCATAAAATTCTTCAAATTTTAAAATTGAATCATTTTGAATTATTGACGAAATAATATTTTCTTTTAAAATGGATATATCTTCAGACATATCCATTTTTAAGATATTCTTTTCAATTTGAGTAACTTCTTCAATAAATGGCGGGATCGTATCGATTTTAGCCAGTGTAAAATCAATTTTCTGCTCATCATTATCCTTTAGATTAACAAAAGATGAAAGTGATAAATACTCATTTTCCATTTCTAATTTAGAATTATTATTCTTATCGTAGAAAATCACCGGAATATAATTATCTGCAGAAATATTAGTAAACTTATATGTCATATCATCAGAAACACCAACACTGTATTCAGGATTTATGTCGTTGATCACGTAAGGTGTAAACTCATCCATTTTATACAAATTAACCTTTAATTTGGAATAATTCAACTTCTCTATGTACTTATCTACAATAACACCATTGATATTACCGGAAAATTCTTTTTTATCAATTTTTTCACCGGTAGAGAAATTCAAAATAAAATTATTTTTAATAGTATTGTTTCTCAGGTCCTTGAGAGATGTATTTAGTGCAATTAGGACTGTTTGGTCGTCTTTAAGATCTGAAAATTCTATCTTTACACTTTTTTCATACCATATTATTTTACTTTTTTTCTGAACTGAGTAAGGAGATATTGTAATTGCATTTCTTGTTGAACCATAATCAATGAATTCGCTAAATTCTATTTCAGCAGTGATATCTTTATCTTGATTTAGTGAGCCTGCTTGGGGTGTATGGAATGTTATTATTGGAGCTATACGATCCTCTATACCGCCAGATGGCCATCTTTTATAGTCTGTTGCACATGACGATAAAACCAACATCATTATTATTGACATGTATATAAAAAATTGTGCTTTCATTTTATTTTTCTCTGTGTCTTTGTGACTTTGTGAGAGATATTAAAGAACCAATAAGCTTAGATCCAATCCTTTTACACTGTGAGTTAAAGCTCCGGAGGATATGTAATCCACACCTGTATCAGCTATTCGCTCTATGTTCTCCAAGGTTACATTCCCGGAGATTTCTAGTTTTGAAGTTCCTGCATTTAACTTCACACATTCCATGATAACTTCTCTACTCATGTTATCAAGCATAATGATATCGGCACCGAACTGTAAAGCTTCTTTGAATTCATCAATATTCTTTATTTCTACTTCAATTTTTGCATTAAGTGCATTATTTATTTTATATTCTTTAGCTTTAACAATTGCATTTCCAACAGATCCGGCAGCTTTAACATGGTTATCTTTAATCAAAAACATATCATAAAGGCCTATCCTGTGATTTTTTCCACCACCCATCTTCACAGCATATTTATCAAGTGATCTAAATCCGGGTAATGTTTTCCTGGTGTCGAGGATTTTCGTTTTGGGACCTTCTAATTTTTCACTGAATTTTGAAGTCAGTGTAGAAATACCTGACATTCGTTGAATAAAATTCAAAGCTGTTCTTTCTGCTTTCAGGATAGAATTCAATTTGCCATTTATCGTAGCAACAATATCACCCACAGAAACTTTACCACCATCTGAGATAGAAAATTCTACCTTTACAGTTTCATCGATATATTCGAAGCAATCTTTAAATACCTGAATACCTGATACTACCCCATTTTCCTTAGCTTTAAGGATCGCTTTACCTTCCTGTTCTATTGGTATTATTGAATTTGTAGTAATGTCACCTATCTTATCAATATCTTCTTCAAATGCAAGTTTAATCAATTCTTTATATTTTAAATCCATTTATGTTTTTTCCTTTGTCATCCTGAATTTATTTCAGGATCTTTCTTTGTGCTATGGGGACGAAAAGAAATCGTCCCCTACGGTTGTTATTTTACTTCAAACTTACACAACGGTACAAATAATTCGTCTTCACTCAAACCTCCATGATCTGCCATATGATATTTTACTTCTTCTCTCGGGAGGAAATCCTTTATCACATAATTCTTCTTAGCAAGCAGTATATAATCTCCAACTCTATGCTTAAACTGCGGAGTTGGTTCATAAAGACCAAAGTACTCATCCTTAATCATATCTTTACTTCTTTTCAGATAAAAAGCATGACTCAATTGTTCTTTAACCACCTTTTCAAATTTATCATTCATTCCCCTTTTAACATAACAATACGCTGCTCTTGGTTCACCACAAAGCGGAAAATTGAGAAGATCAACTATTTGAGGATAATCATTCATTTTAAATCGTGATGCAGGACTATTGTCTTTCAATCCATGGTCAGCTGTGATCAAAACAAGTGTATTGGTTCCTTTGATATTTTTAAGAAATTTTTTCAGTTCTGAGTTTATCTTAGAATAAAGCTCTTTGATCTCCTTGCTTTTTCCACCAAGTTCATGAAATACACCATCGAAATCAGGTAAATAAGAGTAAATATATTTCTGTGTGATACATTTCTTTTTCACAGCTTGAGCAGTGACTAAAAAATAGTCTTGAAGATCTTTATAATTCAGCTTTTTTGCACCATCAAGCATATAGTTCGAATATGTAGAGTTATTGGTTGCTTCCGGATGGATCACAGTAATGTCCTTGATCCCTTTAGATAATCTATTGTCAATGAAAATGTCTTTTGGCATAATTCCATAGTCAGTTAATTGCTTACCAGTTCTTCTGTTGTTAAAAAGCAATATCGTGGACGGAAAAACTTTCCTGTCTTTTTTTACTTTCATGAACCAGCCAGTTATTCCGTGATTCATCGGTGCTAATCCGGTTGCAAAACTTGTAATACAAGCCGCTGTTGTAGTTGGAAATACGGATGTGATCTTACTAATGACATTGTCTTTTATCAAATTATCTTTGGTTTTATTGACAAAATTATATCCCAGTCCATCGATAACAAGAGTTACGATATTATCATATTTCTTTAGGTCATTCGATGATAGATCTTTAAGTTCAGAATATTTTGAATCAACATTGAAACATCCTGATATCGTACTCATCAAGTTTACAATGCTTCCACCATCGTAATCGGGTTTGTTTTTCATAACAGTTACCTGAAAATGTTAATTCTATAATTAAGCTATATAAATTATATTATATAAATATAAATTGCAAGCGTATAAAATATTTTATATTACGGGCGAAATGTAACATTCTTTTGTATATTAACATTCATGAGTAACAATGAAAAATATTATTATACAAGCTTTATCTCGTATTTGAAAAAAAACTTCGGTGAAAAATACGGAAAAATCGGACTAACACTTCATACTCCATGTCCAAATAATCCTCCATGTATTTTCTGCAATCAAACTTCGTTCATTCCTCATACATCAAAAAATATTCTTTCTGTAAAAGATCAAATAGATGATGCATTGCCATATTTGAAGAAAAAATATCAGACAGAAAGTTTCATAGCATACTTCCAAGATAATACATCTACATTTGGTAATATAGAATATTTATATAAAGCTTTCCAAGAATCTGTTGCACCTAAGAATATTAAAGCACTTGCAATATCTACAAGACCTGATAATATCAATATTGAAATCCTTGAAATGCTAAAAAAAGCATCCAAAAATAAGCCTGTATGGCTGGAACTTGGATTGCAATCTATTCATGATTCAACTTTATCTGAAATTCATCGGGGTCATGACTTTAATGACTTTATGAAAGCTTTCAATTTGATCAGAGAAAATACTGACTTTCAGATCGGTGTTCATATGATAATAGGGTTGCCGAATGAGACAGATGAAATGATATATTCTTCTATGAAAAAATTGAATAGAATAAATCCTGATTATGTAAAATTTCATCATTTGCAAGTTTTAAATAATACAGAACTTGAAGAATATTACTCAAGTGGTTCATATACTCCTTTAACACTAGAAAAATATGTGGAATTATTCTGTAATTCTTTGAGTTATTTAAATAAGGATATTGTTATTCAGAGATTGCTTTCCAGGGCACATTCAAATGAACTAATCGCTCCTAAATGGGGTATTAATACTGAGCAGTTTAAAAAAATATTTAAAGAATATATGGATAAACACGATTTATATCAGGGAAGTAGAACAAACTCATAGTTTGTAGTTTATAGTTATCTTCCAACCTTCATATCCTTTTGAAAAGCAGCTTCCTCAGCAGACGTATCAATCTCTAGATCTTTAACCTGATTAATTACCTGCTCAAAACCCCACGTGACAAGCTTGTTAACAAACTTATCCCTACCTCTCATTGATCTTGTCCCAAGAACAACAGCAACAAGTCTGATACCATCTTTTTTTGCCGTTGCTACAATATTAAACCCTGCCTTGTCATAGAACCCTGTTTTAAGTCCATCAAAGTAAGGATAGTCTTTTATTAATCTACTTGTATTTCGCAACATAAATTTCTTTTTACCCGGCTCATCCCGAATATAATCCAACCAAGTTGAACTATATTCTAGAAGTTTCGGATATTTAAGCATTTCCTCTGCCAATAATATCAAATCATAACATGTAGATCTATTACCCCGTATCTTCTCCTTTTTTCTCTCAGCCCATGTCGGTGGCAAACCGTGAGGATAATAAAAAAATGTATTTCTAAGTCCGAGTTCTTTAGATCTTTTATTCATCATTTCAACGAAACCATCTACTTTTTTATCACCACCTATTTTTTCAGCGAAAGCATAAGTTGCATCATTAGCAGACTTTATCACCACTGCTTTAAGCATATCAGAGACTTTCATTAGCTCATATTCTCTAAGAAATATCTGAGAACCACCTATTTGAGAAGCTTTAGTTGAAGCCTTTAAAGTATCATCATATGATAATTTACCCGATTTAATCTCTTCCAATATGAGTAAAATAGACATCATTTTTGTAAGGGAAGCTATTTCACACATCTCATAACCATTTTCTTCGTATAATACTTTCTGATTAGTAAGATCAACAAGCATAACATTATTATAATCTTTAAACCTTGATTTAAATTGACTTTTTAAACTGATCATCGAACTATATTTATTAGTTGGGATAAAATTTCTCAAACTATCAGGCCCAATACTTTCTGAGGCTTTATAATTTGATAGCAATATATTAGAAACTGATATTAAAGTAAGTAAGATTATTGTTCTATATTTCATAATGTCCATTGTTTAATTTAATCCTATCATGCTGAACTTGTTTCAGTATTTATCTTTTTAGACCCTGAAATGCTGAAATAAATTCAGCAAAAATCTAGTTCAGGGTGACGATTTCTTGAACTATACATATTGAGTTTCATCAGTTAGTACAGCATCCATAAAACCTTTTTTCCGGAGCAAACAACTATCGCAATGGCCACATGCTTTTCCATTTTGAGGGTCATAACATGACAAGGTCTTTGAGTAGTCTACATCAAGTAATTTCCCTATCTTTATAATCTCAGATTTTGTTTTGTCTATCAGAGGTGTTTCTATTATTATTTTCAGTTTTCCCTCTACAGCATCTTTAATTGCTAAATTAGCCATTTTCTCATAAGCTGCAATATATTCGGGTCTGCAATCAGGATAACCAGAATAATCAACACTATTCACCCCTATGAAGATAGATGAACTTTGGATTGATTCCGCATAAGCTAAAGCATAGCTTAAAAACACAGTATTTCTAGCTGGGACATAAGTATCAGGTATGATATCATCAGCTAAGGAATCTTTTTGTACGTTCATACCCAAGTTCGTCAGTGAAGAATTCTGAAAAAAAGTAGTATCCAGCTTTACGACTTTGTGAATTCTTGCTCCAAATTTCTTTGAATTAAATTCAGCTAATTCAAGCTCAACTTTATGCTTTTGTCCATAATCAAATGAGATAGTATGAACTTCGTCAAATTTTGATGATGCTATAGCCAGACATGTTGTCGAATCTAACCCGCCTGAAAGTAATACTATTGCCTTAGTCATACTTATACCTGTTTTCAATTCAATAACGCTTTAAGTATACCTATATTATTGAACTTTTTCAAGATAAGAATTTATAAAGTTTCTGTTTGTCATCCTCGTGCTCTGGTCTATCCCGATTTGTCGGGATCAGGGGATCCACTTCTTTATGGATATCCGGATCGAGTCCGAATATGACAGTTAGTTCTTATTTGTTAATACAAAAATAATTATTCGGTTCTCTTAGAATAAATCCATTCAACTCCAACATAAGAAGCTTACTCATCAAAGTACCTGTATCAAGATTCATACCTTCACTCAACTCATCAACATTCATTTTATTCTTTAGGAGATTTTTATAAATTCTCTCCTCAATTTTATCAGTGAATTGAATAATATTTTCTTCTACTTTTTTAGCAGTTGGTGATAATAAATTTTGAACATGCTCAGGCATTTCATCAATAACATCCTGAGTCCCCATTATCAACTTTGCCTGCCCAGTCTTAATTAAATCATTACTACCTTCGAATTTTTCTTTGAATATCAAATTTGGCAAAGCAAACACTTCTCTTCCCTGTTCAAGCCCGAAAGAAGCAGTAATTAAAGACCCTGACTTCATCTTAGCCTCACCAATTATAACACCAAGGCTCATTCCACTTATCACTCTATTTCTTGCGGGAAAAGAATATTTAGTTCCTTCATAACCGATCCTGAATGGAGATAGTACAGCTCCACCCGTTTCTATGATCTTTCTTCGAGTTCCCCTACTGCAAACATTCACTTCCTTATCTATACCTGAACCCAGAATAGCAACTGTTCTTGCTTTTGCTTCAATAGCACCAATATGTGCAACTGTATCTGCGCCCATTGCTAGACCACTGATAATAACAAATCCCGCTGAAGCCAACTCCCTTGATATTTTCTTTATTGTTTGAATACCTGTTCTCGATAGCGTTCTTGATCCTACAATTGCAATTGACAGATCATCTTTGGGCAAAATTTCTCCCTGACAGAATAAATATAAAGGTGGATCAAAAATATTTCTTAGGTTACTTGGATATTCATAGTCATAATATGTAACAATCTTTATGTTTCCCAGTTTTTCAGCTGCTTCAAGTTGCTCTTCGTAAACTTTATCATCAAATGATATTTCTCTTAGGTTTCTCCTTCCGGCTTTACTTATACCTGCTTTTGTCAGCTCTTCATCCGACAGATGCTTACATTCCTCTGCTGAGGCATTATGGTTTAGCAATGCTTTCAAAGATACCTGAGTTAAGTATTTTACTTCTTCAAGTCTGAAAATGTCTTTTAGTTTGTTTTGCATAGATCTTTCCTAAGTTATTTTACTATTTTTAGAAAAGATAATAAAAGCAAAGGGTCAAATAGTGACCTTTTGCTAAAAAACTGATATTTTTTTAATAATTTTTAGTATCCCAGAGGAGTATCTAGGATTTTAATCTTTTCAGCTATCATAAGCTTGAGTTCTTCTAACCCATCGTGGGTGAAAGAGGACATACAAAGATCAAAAAAGTCTCTATCAATATCTTCAGTAAGTAGATCCGTCTTAGTCAAAACCTTTATGATAGGTTTATCTTTCATATTTTCATCATATGCAAATAATTCATTTTGGAGAATATTAAAATCTTTTTCAAAATCCTCAGATTCGGTACTGATCATATATACTAAAACTCTTGTTCTTTCAACGTGTCTTAAAAATTGATATCCAAGTCCTTTACCGTGGCTGGCACCTTCGATCAATCCAGGGATATCTGCCATTACAAAACTTTTATAGTTCCCGTGCTTTACAATACCAAGATTAGGAATTATAGTTGTAAAAGGATAGTCAGCTATCTTAGGTCTTGCATTTGATACTACTGATAATAATGTTGATTTTCCTGCATTTGGAAATCCTACAAGCCCAACATCAGCTAGAACCTTCAGCTCTAAATTTACTGATAATTCCAGCCCAGCCATACCCGGTTGAGCATACATTGGTGCCTGATTTGTTGAAGTCTTGAAGTGAAAATTACCTCTACCACCTATTCCACCAACAAGAACTTTATACTGAACTGAATCTTCTGATACATCAGCCAAGATCTCACCGGTTTTATTATCTTTTACAACAGTTCCCAATGGCACTTTTATTGTGATAGTCTTACCATCTTTACCGGTCATATTATTCAAACCACCATCATGACCTTTCTCTGCAAAGAACTGCCTGTGAAGAGTAAAATCCAAAAGAGTATTTAAATTCTTATCACCAGTGAAAATAATATCTCCACCTTTACCGCCATCTCCACCATTTGGAGAGCCTTTAGCTACAAATTTTTCTTTACGGAAAGCTACTTTACCTTTTCCACCGTGACCGGAACTGATAGCTATATTTACAAAATCTACGAACATTTGAAATCTCACCTTTATTAATTAGTTTGGAATATATTAAGAAAGACTCATACTAACAATAAATAAATCATTTTTATGTTGTTTTAATACCTGATAAAATATAATTTACTTAAAAGAATTCAATAAATTAAATCAAATCGGAGGCAAATTATGAAAAAAGCATTGAAGTTAGTTGTATTAACTACTTTCCTTTTCGTAGTTCTTTTGGGATGTGCAAGTACACCTATTCAAAAAGAAGTTCCTACAAGAACTTACGTAGGTGAAGTTATAGGGCAAAACGGTGTTTTGGTCGGAGAATACGCAGAAGGAGCTAAAGTCGTTACCGAAAACATCACTAGTGACATAATTACTTGGGAAGGATTTAAGCTTACTCTTAGAGCTGAGACAGGTGAAGTATTTGAATACTTGAGCAGAGATCTTTACTATGAAGGTGATGGAGTTCTTATTACTGCTAAAGGTGATAAAGTGTTGAGAATAAAGAATAAACCGTAGAAAAACGTTTTTGTAGGGGTCGCAGATCTGCGACCCTTACAATTCGTATCGTGTACGGAAACGTAGCAGTGCAACGTCTTTACACCAACTCCCCCATAAGATCAAATTCGGTAGCATCAATAATTTTTACTTGATAGAACTCTCCAATATCCAAACTACCTTTTATCAATACTTCACAATCAACATCAGGAGTATCTCTGAATGTTCTGCCTATGGAATATTCTCCCTCTACCCTATCAATTAGTACTTTTTCGATATTTCCAATCAAAGTTTGATTAAATTCATAAGATAATTCCTGTTGGATATCCATTATCTCAGAAACTCTTTTCAAAGCTGTTTTACGTGTAACTCTATTTGTTAGATCTATTGCATCCGTATCTTCCTCTGGTGAAAATGCAAAAACGCCAAGTCTTTCAAATTTAGCTTCTTTGATAAATTTAAGCATATTATTAAATACTTTTCTAGTCTCGCCAGGGAAACCTGTTATAATCGAAGTTCTTAAAGTTATATTTGGAATTGTCTTACGCATGAACTTTATCTTTTCCAGCAATCCTTCACGACTATCCTTTCTGTACATTGCCTTTAATATCTCTGTCTCTGAATGCTCAATCGGGAAATCAAGGTAGTTACATATATTCTCAGTCTTAGCTATAAATTCAACAAATTCATCAGTTACCAATGGAGGGTGTGTATAAAGTAATCTTATCCACATCTCTTTTCCAGCTATCATTGAAATCTTTGTAAGTAACTTTATCAGTCGGTTCTCTTTGTAAAGGTCAGTTCCGTAGGAAGAAATTTCCTGTCCTATCAGAATGATCTCTTTGACATTTGCTTTCTTCAGCATTTGCACTTCAGATAAGATTGATTCTTCTGTCCTGGAAGTATATTTGCCTCTAATAGACGGGATCGCACAATAGCTGCAATTATGGTTACATCCATCACTAATACGAACATATGCAACATGGCTCATTTCAAGAGCAAGTCTTTCATTGAAAAGGTCTTTGGATGGTTTATAATCAGGTATAAGTTCCTTCACTATTCCTTTGAAGTCTTTCAGATGATATACACCGTCAACTTCTTTCAGGTCTTTTTTCAGATCTTTGTAATATCTCTCTGCTAAACAACCTGTAATGAATACTTTTTTGAACTTTCCAAATTTTTTCTGCTCGACAGCTCTGAAAATAGTATCAATTGATTCTTCCTTAGCATCACCTATGAAACCGCATGTATTTACGATTATCGCTTCTCCTTCCGTAAAATCAGGTGATACTTCATACTTATTTGAAAGCTGACCTGCTATGATCTCACTGTCTACAAGGTTCTTATCACAGCCTAATGTTATAATCTTAATTTTTTTCATTTTGAATCCTGTTTTATTGTAAAGAAAGTTAATATTTTTGATTGGATAATGAAAGGGTTTTGTTTGTGTCTGTAGGGAACGCAGATCTGCGTTCCGTACGATCATATAATAATTGCCATATATGATTGTAATATGTATATTCCATGTCCTGAATCGCATCCGTAAAGACGTGATTTATCACGTCTCGTAATAATACCCCAAGCGGGAAGGCATTGGAGCCTTCCCCTACGGAGATAAATAAAACATGAAATTAATATACATATTGACAATCACCCTTCTTTTCTTCAGCTGTTCAACTGAGAAACTGGTCATTAAGCCTGATGCTGATATCAGAAAAATTCAGAATGTCGAAATTTCAAAGAATATCAGAGAGAACCTTGATAATGGTGACTGGCTGGTTATCAGAGGATATCACGTAGCTGATTACTTAGTGGCAGGAGCGACTTTTGCGGATCTTAGCCATGTAGCTATCTACGATGAATATAACGACCAGATAATCGAAGCGGAAGGTATAGGAATACATTCTACTACATTTGATGACTTTATGGATAAATCACATAGAATAGTTATAATCCGACCTAAATGGGCTACTTCTGAGTCTGCGAAGAAAGCTGTTGAGAAAGCCCGAGGATACATTGGAAAGAAATATGATTTCCTTGGGACTATAGGCATAAATGATAAAGAAAGATTATACTGCAGTGAACTTGTAGTCTATGTATATCAACCCTGGTTTGAAAAAGATGAAGAAATTCCGCATATAATTGAACCAAGCAAGATGCACAAACTCGGAAAAGTCATTTTTGATACAGGTAAAAGAAAGTCAAAGTAACGATTGTAGGGGACGATTTCTTATCGTCCCCAATTCGTGAATATATTTATAAAACAATTACGATGATTTATAACATTTAAAAGAGGGGACGGTAAGAAACCGTCCCCTACGGAAAATACGCTATGAAAATGAAATTTTCAAAATACGACGCAATTATCTTTGACATGGATGGTTTGCTTCTCGCCACAGAAAACATCTGTTGGGAATGCTTCAGATCAGCCTGCAAGCAGTTCAACTATGATCCTGATTTCAATATCTATAAACGAATCATCGGAAGAAGTACTACTGAAGGAAATAAAATACTCTCTGAGGCTCTCAAAGATTTCATACCTTACGAAGAAGTTAATCCTATCTGGAATAAGAATTATCACGATGCTATTGCAAATAATCCTATCCCACTTAAAAAAGGAGTTCGAGAATTCCTTGAGTATGTTTCGAAACTTGACCTAAAGCTTGCTGTAGCTACATCAACTGGCTATGATCTCGCTGTCAAGAAGTTAAAAAACACAGACCTTTATAAATATTTTGAGTTCGTTGTCGCAGGTGACCAAGTAAAGAATTCCAAACCTGATCCTGAGATATATTTAACTGCTGCTGACAAACTAAGAGTTGAACCTAAAAACTGCCTTGCTTTTGAAGATTCCGATAACGGAACTAAGGCTGCTCATTCAGCTGGAATGACCATAATTCAAATACCTGACATTGTAGAAGTCAGTGATGAAGTGAGATCACTTGGGCATATGATTGTGGAGAGTTTTGACAAATTTACCGATCAATACCCATATGATGAAGAATAAATGAGTAAGTATTAGCAATCTCACGATACAGATCATACTTCCCCGAATACCCACTGTGTCCTGTCATTCCGATATTCAAAAGTACTTTCGTTTCCGCTGTATTGTTTTCCCTTATCTTTGAGACCCATTTAAGCTGTTCCCAATAGTTAACCCTTGAATCGTAGAAACCGCCCCTGACAAGGATCTCAGGATATGGTTGCTTAACTATATTATGATACGGATCGTATGAAAGCATATATTCAAAATCTTCTTTTACGGCCGGATTACCCCATTCGTCATATTCGGTCACGACTGATGTCAGAGAAGGATCAGACATAGTATTTATCAAATCTACAAAAGGAACGTCAAATACAGCAGCTGATAAACTTAGAGTTTATCCTAAGGATTGCCTGGCTTTTGAGGAAGTTTAGAAATATTTTATTATCATTGCAATTAAATACTAATTATATTACCATTAACATGATTATACAATAACTACGTATTACATTAAACTATTAATTGGAGAAAAAATGAACTTATTAAAATGGAAATTAATCGTGTTGGTATTATTTTCTGTAATATTTTTAAGTTGTACAGATGAGAATGACGACGAATTCACTGATCTTCCTTCAAAGTTCCCTTTATTAACCGGTAACACCTGGGAATATGAAAAGACATTGAATATTTATTCTAAAGATAACAGTACTGCAGTAGGGATTAGCACTACATACACTGATACTTCTATCTATAATTATATGAAATTTACAGAAGTTAAAACTGACACTCTACTCGAAGATACAATTCCAGCATATATCGTGGAAAATGTAGAAATTGAGCTTAATATTAAACAGGATGATGATTATAGTATTGATTATTTATGGAACAAAGAAGATGGACTTTATGAATATGTGGACAGATATGTTCTAAACAAAATAACAGTTAATGATTCTAAAAAATACCGTTTTAAAGAGATTGAATTCGACACGCTCAATGAATTGAAGGCAATTGTTAATTCCTATGGAAATAAAGTTACAAAGTATTCAAGCTATGAAACTTCTAAAGTAATTGAATATCCAATTGAAGAAGGCAACGAGTGGTACCCACTTGATTATTGGCTAATCGGAATTAAGAAAGTTATTGATTATCAAAACATTTCAGTAACAGCAGGCGATTTCGAAGTCTATGAGATTAGAACTTATTGGGATTGGGACGAAGATGGAATCTGGGATGATGATATGGTAAAGATTGAATATCTTTCGAAATACGGAATCGTAAAAACACGTTATGAAGTATGGAATTCCGAGCGCACAGACGAACATGGTGATTTACTTGGATATTATGATTGGATAGAAGATGAAGTACTTGTAGATTATGAAATTATAGAAGAATAGAAATTTTAAAATGCCATTCAATTTGAATGGCATTTTTTTTATTCCCACTTGCCAAAAGCGAAAAATATTCGTATAATGCTAATTCACAATAAAACAACTAAAACTAAAAAAGGGAGGAATTATGAAACATATAAATTTGAAAGCTTTGGATTTGAGATTGTAGCGTAAGATAGAATTACCGTTTACATATAAGAAACATCTCTCATACGATTTGATCCATTCGGATCGATCTACAGTCTCATTTCCTTAGTATTTCCCAAAACACATATTCGAATTAAACTCAGAATTTAGATTTTAGAATTATTTACTTTAAATTTCTATTTCCAACGATTTCGTACAGACGTGATTTATCACGTCTCAGAATACGCCTAAATTCTAAAGAGATCCCATCGCTCATCTCTTTAAACATGGCAGCGATACGTACTAACTTAACCTTAAACTTAACTACAGGAGGTACATATGAATAACTTAATCGAAGGAAGTTGCATTATTTAGCGACTTCTATGTTGGGAGGGAGACTGCAATGTCTTCCCTCTCGATATTTAAAACAAAAGAGGATTAAATGAATTATAAATTAGTAAGAATTGTTCAAAATCAATCCGACGAAGAATGGAAAGAATATTTTGAATTTAGAACTAAATATGCAACGATAAGCAATGAGAACCTAAAAACAAAAACTTGGAATGAATTAAAAGAATCATCGTTGAAATACATGGAACAAGGTAATGGTATTTATACAATTTATAAGGATAGATATGAAGCTGGTTATTTCATGTTAGACAAATTCTTTAAAAATCATCCTGAATTAAAACATATCTATATTTATCATTATTTTGTGGACAAATTTATAGATAATGATTTGATAAAATTAGTTCTTCAGTCATTTCTAGAATTTCATTCTGATCATGGATTCTTGGTAATACCTTCAAAAAATGGAGCACATGATTACATAGGCGAAATGTTAAATATTGAAATGTGTGCTGATCAAATTCAATATGAACTTATAAAAGAAAATGTTAAAAATGAAGTATTAGAAGAATGGATCCAAACTTACTCAGCCAAATTTCCGAATCTTAGAATGAAATTTTATGAAAAAATCCCAAAGGAGTTAGTTGAAGAATATTGCAGAATTTTAACAGTGTTAATGCTTGACATGCCTGCAAATACTGAAGTAGTGGACCCTTATATTATTCCTGAAACATTTCTTATTGATGAAGAAAAAGGGAGAAAAGAAAATCATACTTCATATAGGTATTTAATCTTCAACGAAGCGAATAAACTAATTGCAATGACTCAAGTCGCGATAGATAAAAACGATCTTAGTTCAATATGTCAACATATGACAGGAGTAATAAATAATTATCGCAATCTTGGAATTGGAAAATGGATGAAAGGTGCAATGTACAAAAAGCTTGAAAAAGATTTTCCCGATTTTGAGAAGATCACTACCCAAACTCATCGAGAGAATCACAGCGCAAAAAGTATCTGTGAACAGATGGGATTTAAACAGACTGCCATCTATAAAGAGTTTAAGGTGACGAGAGAGAAGGCTTCCTCTCAATAATAATGTGCGAGAAAAACAAAAAAAAAGGAAATTACTTGATTATTCAGTTAGAAATTAGTAGCTTTGAAGTACTTTACGCAACAACCATATTAATCATATTTACAGGCTTATTTTTTATGCCTAGTAGTGGTTATTGTAGATTTTATTT
>JAQICF010000033.1 GCA_027858795.1 Candidatus Delongbacteria bacterium
TGACAAGAAAAAAATAATACAGTATATTTGCGCAGTCATTTGGGAGCTTAGCTCAGTTGGTTTAGAGCTCCTGCCTTACAAGCAGGAGGTCACTAGTTCGAATCTAGTAGTTCCCACAACCGGTCCGGTAGTTCAACTGGTTAGAGCACCTGCCTGTCACGCAGGAAGTTGCGAGTTCGAGTCTCGTCCGGACCGCTAAGAAGGCACTTTTAAAGTGCCTTCTTTCGTTTATATAAGTTTATGATAAATAATCTTGCTTTGGTAGTAATGAAAACTTATATTTAAAATCCAAAAACTAACACGGAGAAAACATGAACACATATGATTTAATAGCTATGTCACAAGCAGGTGGAGAAGGAGCAGAAGGTAGTGGATTTGCAGGAATGATACCATTTATTCTAATTATATTCATTATTTATTTTTTAATGATCAGACCACAGAGTAAAAAAGCAAAAGCACAGAAGCAAATGCTTACAGAGTTAACTAAAGGCGATAAAGTTGTTACCATAGGTGGAATATATGGTACTATCGTTGAAGTTAGAGATCAAACTTTTATTATAAAAGTATCTGGTACTACTGATATTGAAATGCTGAAAAGCAGTGTTTCAGAACAGGTTAAAGAACAAACATTAGAAAAAAAGCAGTAGGTTATTAAAGTGGAAATTAACACTTACGGTGCTGAAGTATTAAGCAAAAAAGCATCAGAAGTAGCTGAAATAACAGATGATCTAAAGAAAACTATTGAAGAAATGATCATTGAATGCCCCAAAGCCAATGGTATAGGATTAGCCGCACCACAGATCGGTATATCAAAAAGATTTTTTGTCGTAACACTACCAGAACTAGAAGATGAAGAGGGTAATAAAAGACCCGGATTAACAGATGTCTTTATTAATCCTGAGATAATTGAGAAAAAAGGTAGTATTAAGATGGAAGAAGGTTGCTTGTCAGTTCCGGGGATATATGAGATTGTCGAAAGAGCTGAAGAGATCACTGTGAATTATACAAATATCAACGGCGATAAGAAAACTTTAGATGCAGATGGTATGTTAGCAAGGGTGGTATTGCATGAATATGACCATTTAGATGGAATCCTTTTTATTTCTAAGATACCTCAGATAAAAAAAGATCTGATAAAGAAAAAATTAAGGAATATGAAAAAGAAGAATGATTAAAAAAAGGGGCTCAGCCCCTTTTTTTATTTTATAAAATGAGTTTCGGTGGTGACTTTATCACCATCAACTTGGATCAATGTCCAACCTGGGTTCGTATGTTTAATATTGAATGTTGTAGCTTTTTTCCCAATTTGGAACCATGTTGAAGGGGCAATACTAATGCCGAAATGTTCCTTTTGAACAAAGTGAGAAGTATGATAATGACCACAGAATACTTGGTTTGTTCTTTCATTCTGATTTAAGAATGAAGAGGTGTCTAAGTGGTTAGAAAGAGGATATTTTGAATCCATGTATGTACAATTCGCTAAAGAAGGGGGATGGTGCATAAAAATGAGAACATTACTACCATCATCATTTCTGTCTAGCTCTTCTTGCAAACGATCTAGGTCAAGATATTCAGAAGATGTATCACAAAACACTAGAGTATAACCATTTAATTTTTTCGAGAAAAAAACAGAACCATTCTTATAATATTTTTCAAAAGAAAATGCTTTTACAAAATTATTAACATCGTCATGATTTCCTGGAATAACTGCATAATTAACACCTTTTAAAGTCCTTTTGATCCACTCATACGGATTATCATCCACATCAAGTGCCAGATCACCGGAGATCACAAGTATATCAAAATAATGTTTCTTTAATTCATTCAAAGCTTGAAGATAATTATCTCTGAGATTTACTTCATTCACTATTTTATCTTTTTCACTTACATGAATATCACTTAACTGTGCAATAACTAATTTGCCCATCGATCACTTCCAATTTTAATATGTCAATATATAAAATTATATCGATAAAATATGCTAATATTTATCTGACAATGCAATACGATTATTTTTTAATTTATCAAAAAACTCAATATTTATATTGCTATAGTTTAAGAATTGACATAGATTACCATTGTAATATTGACCTTTGGTTATGGAATTCTGTGAGAGTCAGAAGCTGCCCCGCAACCGTTAAAGCCGGATCTTTACCAAATGAGTCACTGCAATAATGCAGTTTCTTCGAGGGGAGATGTAAGTTTGAAATTATTTTTCATGCCATACATTCCTGCTAGTAGCAGGAATTTTAATTTAACAGCGTTAATATTGTTTTTTATTTTTGAAAATTTATTCTCAGGATCAAGGTTTGTTGGTATAGTTACCGATAAAAATAGTATTCCTATCCAAAATGTAAATATTGAGTTGTTTCCGGCTTCAAAGGGAACTTCAACAGATGAAAACGGATATTTTTCTTTTTCAAGAATTGATAACGGCAAGTATATATTAAACTTTCAACATATATCTTTTAAGTCGCATCAGCTTGACATCATTTCCGGAATTGAAGATAAAGTGAAATTAAAGATTCAGTTAGAGAATAGTTCAATAGAACTAAATCCAATAATCGTATCTAGGATATCTTCATTTGTTGAGAAAAACGTAATAGAAAGTAAAGAAATAGAAAATTCTAATTCATCGAATCTTGAAGAATTGTTGAAAGTTAATTCAACTATTTCAATTGATAAAACTGATGGAATTAATACAAAAATTTCTATCAGAGGATCTGAAAGCAAGCAAGTATCTGTAATGTTGGATGGAATTATCATAAATTCTACAATGGATGGATCATTTGATATAAATACTATCCCAGTTGAGATTATAGATCATATTGAAATTTACAAAGGTGGAGATCTTACACTTTCTTCACAAGGTATGGGTGGAATAATTAATGTCGTAACCAAGAAAGAAATTAAGAATAAAGAATTTTCAATAAAATATTCTAATTTAGGATATTTCAGTGATAGAGATGAACTTTCTCTACAACGATTTAACAATAATCAAGTATCTACGGCAATTTCATGGCCATTTAAGATAGGAAATCTGATTTTCTCATATAGTAACAACAGAGATGAAAATAATTGGACTTATATTAATGCTGCTAAAGCAGATGAATACAGATATATAAACAATCTGAATATTCCTAGGGATCAAACAAATGCATATAATTATAGTGATAATATTTATTCAATGTTCAGTGGTAACTATAAAAAGATAAAATATGGAATGGCATTAAGTTATAACTCTATTAAATATGGAATGCCCGGATGGTATGATCAATTATATGAATCCGCATATTTAGAAAGAAATGATCTGAGTTCTAAAATATTTTATGATCATAAATTGAATGAAAATTTAGGGTTGAAAATAAATGCTTATCAGGATCTTGGATCAAAACATATTTTTATTAATGAAATAGATTCATTTTACTTTGTTGATAATAAAGACAAATACAATAATAAAGGTATTAAAATATCAACCTCTTATAACTCAGAACCAATCAATTTATTTGCAGGATTTGAGTACAAAAAAGAAGAAGTAGAATCAGAGATGATAGCCGGTTTTAGGCAATTTAGAGAGAATTCTTCAGCATTTTCCAAATTTGAATTAGTTCAAAATGTTTTTAGTGACAATTATAAATTTCATATTCAAGGTGGTGTCAGGGAGGAATATTTTTCTAATGATGAAGAATTCGAAACCCTGTATTCGTATGGTACTTATATAGAAATATTAGAAGGTAGTTTCTCGATAATCCCTAAGTTTGGATATCAAAGGAACTATAGATTACCAACATTCAGTTCAATGTTTTGGGCTGATAATTTATATAGCTCTGGCAATCCTGATCTTAAACCTGAATTTTCAAGTATGTACGATGGTTCATTATCCTTATCGTATAATAATGATATAATATCTACATCAATATCTTTTTCATATTATAATAAAGAACTTAAAGATCTTATTGTATGGGTAAAAAAATCAACGGGAAAATATATGCCTGAAAACCTTCGTGGAGGTGAAATATCAGGAACAGAGAGCGATATTAGTATTTTATACCATGATTTTTTGAAATTATCATTCAGCATGAACACTTTATCTTCAAAGCAATTTACAGATAATATTGCTACAAATGATAAAGAAATAATATATAAGCCAAATAGAACATTCTTTGCAAAGATAGAATATACTTACAATGATTTTATTGTAGGATATAACTCAAAGTACAATGGACACATGTTCTTAAATGAAACAAATAGTATCGATATTGATCCATTTTGGTTGCATAGTATCGAAATAGCTTATACAAAGCATATAAATGAGCATACGTCAGCAAAGTTTTACTTAATCTCTGATAATATCCTAGATGAACAATATCAAGTAATCTATGGATATCCAATGCCGGGTAGGAAGATAGAGACAGGAATAAAATTTAAAATTAAATAATAAACATGGGATGTGAAATGAAAAAGTTAGTAATGTTTATCTTAAGTGTAATGATCTTAATGAGTTGTTCCGAGGATAGTATTACGAATCCAATTAATAAAGATGGAAGTATTTTCCTTTTTAATGGACTTGGAGATGTAGGTACATTATCAGTTATTGATAATGATAAAAATATCAGTAATGATGTGACTAATGTTGGCAAGTTCCCAAATCATATTTACGAATATGAAGATATACTTTATGTTGTCAATTCTGGAAATAACAATATTCAGATGATAAATTCTTCAAGTAATGAAAGTATTGGTTCAATCGAGTTCGCTGAGTACTCGAATCCGATGAGATCAGTTGTTTGTAATGGAAAAGTATATGCAACTAATTCAGGTACAAATGAGATCTTTGTTTATTCTTTAGAGAGTGATTCTTTAATTACAATTCCTATTCCAGAAATTATGGTACCTTCAGAAAGTATCAATGGTGGAACCGATGCGATCTATACGGATGGTCATTTTGTATTTGTAGGTATAAAAAATTACACATTTGATATAAACTGGAATGCAGTGTATGACCTAGAGTATTTAATAATCATAAATTCAGATTCAGATGAAATAGAGTTAGCAACAGAAGTTGGATATAATATTTCAGATATACTGATAGACCATGAGGGAGATCTTCATGTTTTATGCTCAGGAAACAGAAATGATGTAAATGGTCTTGTAAAAGTTTACAGTGACTCAAAAGTAAATAAAAATAGTTTGGAAGAAATATTATTGGGTTCACAACCAAGTAGTTTGATAATAAATAGTGAAGGAATGATATATGTTGGTATCGCAGGGTTCAATCTTGACTGGACAGGATTTGGAGGAATTATGAAGTATAATTCGGTAACAAATGAGGTTGTAAATAATTCTGAAAATTTATTTTATACTTCTGAGACAAGTGGGATTATGGATTTAGCCATCGATGGTTACGATAATCTTTATGTGCCAATATTCGATAATAATGAACTTATTATCTTTGAAAATGATGTAATAGATACAATTTTAACAACTGGAAATGGACCGCAAGGTATGGTATTTGTGGGGGAATAATGTTATTTGGTAAGATAAAATACTTTTTTTAGTTTTATTATCTTACCATCACTATTTTTTACATTTAAAAAGCAAATATAAGCACCCGTGTTTACAGTTATGCCTTTGCCATCTTTACAATCCCATACAAAATCATTTGATGAAGATGTATAAACCGAGTTTGCAGGAATCGCAACTTGCTGACCTTTGATATTATATATTTTAACTGTAAGGTAAATGTAAGCAGAATCAAAGTCGTATGAAATTATAAGATTATCATTATTTCCATCATCATTAGGAGTAACTGTTTTTGGATATAGTGAGAAGTCATTTTCATTACTATTTTCAGCAGGATCTTGGAAAACAGAATTCTTAATTGTTGGTGTTGCTGTACTCACGGAATAAACCCAATTTGATAGCATAGAAGAATTAAATTCAGGATTTATCTTTTCTATAGAAATACCATAGTCATCATCGAAATCTGCATAGAGGATACTATCTACAGTAGAATTTAATTTATCAAGTATATATATGCAGTCAGAGTTATTGTTTAAAGCAGGGAATGATCCATTTACACTGATTTTCTCATGTATTGCAGATGAAAAATCATAGATCAGATCGTTTTCTGCTATTACGAAGAAATCATTAGGTTGTAGTTCAATACTTGGAAATGGTATTAGAACATCTTTGTTTGAATCTGTGATGCTAAAATCACCCAGATTCAAGCTATCCTCAGAGATATTTACCACTTCGATCCATTCACATTGAGAATCATCCGGATATTTCATAAATTCATTCAGAACGATAGATCTTTCATTGTAAACTACGTATACCAGTACTCTTATTCTGTTATTAATATAGTTATCATCAATATCTGTCTCAAGATCAAAGGTTAAAGTATCAGTTCCCGAGTTTTCCAGATTCATTGTAAGTGAGAATATAACAGAATCATTTGAAAGAATTGTGGAATTATGATCATATGAACTGTATATTTCTTCATCGATAAGCGCATTACATCGAAAACCATCACTTGTATTTAAACCTAGATTTCTAACTTTGAGATTAATCTGAAAATCAGTGTTTATCTGTATATTATCAGGAATGTTTACTAAAGAGAGTTCTAGGTCATGATCCTCAGGAGAAATAGAATTTCTCTGAGTCGGCGTGCCGAACTGAGTGCAGTACTTCCAATTGTCAAGATCAAATGAATTCAATTCAGGACTAATCTTTTCAATACTTCTATCGTCATCTTCATTAAAATTGACATAAGAAATGCTATCCAAAGCTGTTTTATCTTTAGTAAGAAGATA
>JAQICF010000037.1 GCA_027858795.1 Candidatus Delongbacteria bacterium
TGACAAGAAAAAAATAATACAGTATATTTGCGCAGTCATTTGGGAGCTTAGCTCAGTTGGTTTAGAGCTCCTGCCTTACAAGCAGGAGGTCACTAGTTCGAATCTAGTAGTTCCCACAAATGGTCCGGTAGTTCAACTGGTTAGAGCACCTGCCTGTCACGCAGGACGTTGCGAGTTCGAGTCTCGTCCGGACCGCTAAGAAGACACTGAAAAGTGTCTTTTTTAGTTTATATAGGTTTATGATAAATAATCTTGCTTTGATAATGTCTAAAACTTATATTTATAATCCTACAAACTAACACGGAGAAAACATGAACACATATGATCTTATAGCAATGTCACAAGCAGGTGGAGAAGGAGCAGAAGGAAGTGGATTCGCAGGAATGATTCCTTTTATTTTAATTATATTCATTATTTATTTTTTAATGATAAGACCTCAGAGCAAGAAAGCAAAAGCTCAGAAGTTAATGTTGACAGAGTTGACTAAAGGTGACAAAGTAGTTACTATTGGCGGTATCTATGGCACGATCGTAGAAGTGAGAGATCAGACTTTTATTGTTAAAGTATCAAACAGCACTGATATGGAAATGCTTAAAAGCAGTGTTGCAGAGCAAGTTAAAGAACAAACTTTAGAAAAAAAACAGTAGGTTAGAAAAGTGGAAATCAAGACTTACGGTGCTGAAGTATTAAACAAAAGAGCATTAGAAGTAGCTGAAATAACAGATGATCTTAAGAAAACTATTGAAGAAATGATCATTGAATGTCCCAAAGCCAATGGTATAGGATTAGCAGCACCTCAGATCGGTATATCTAAAAGATTTTTTGTTGTAACTATGCTTGACCATGAGAATGAGCAAGGTGATATTGTAAAAGGCTTTAAAGAAGCATTTATAAATCCAGAGATACTAGAGAAGAAAGGCAGTGTTAAGATGGAAGAGGGTTGTTTATCTGTTCCAGGGATATATGAAATTGTCGAGAGAGCTGAAGAAATAACTGTTGATTACACCGATATCAATGGTGATAAGAAAACTTTAGATGCAGATGGTATGTTAGCTAGGGTAGTATTGCATGAGTATGACCATCTGGAGGGAATCCTTTTTATTTCCAGGATACCGCAGATAAAAAAAGATCTTCTCAGGAAAAAATTAAGGTATATGAAAAAGAAGAATGATTAAAAAAGGGGCTCAGCCCCTTTTTTTATTTTATAAAATGAGTTTTGGTGGTTACTTTATTTCCATCAACTTCGATTAAGGTCCATCCAGGATTGGTATGTTTAATATTAAATGTTGTAGGTTTTTTTCCTATTTGAAACCAAGTTGAAGGTGCAATAGAAAAACAAAAATTCTCCTTTTGGACAAAATGGGAAGTGTGATAATGACCACAGAATATATGGTTAGTTCTTTCGTTTTGATTGAGGAATGATGTAGTGTCTAAATGATTAGAAAGAGGATATTTTGAATCCATATATTTACAATTTGCCAATGAGGGTGGATGATGCATAAATACAAGAACATTGCTACCATCATCATTTATGTCAAGTTCATCTTGTAAACGATCTAAGTCAAGATATTCAGAAGCTGTATCACAAAATATTAAGGTATAGTCATTAACTTTTTTAGAGAAAAATACAGAACCATTCTTATAATATTTTTCAAATGAGAATGCTTTTACAAAAAGAGTAACATCATCGTGATTTCCTGGAATAACTGCGTAGTTAATACCTTTTAAAGTTCTTTTAATCCACTCATAAGGATTATCATCAACATCAAGAGCAAGATCTCCAGAAATAACAAGTATATCAAAATAATGCTTCTTTATTTCATTCAAAGCTTGTAGATAATTATCTCGAAGATTTACCTCGTTCATTATCTTATCTTTTTCACTTACGTGAATATCACTTAATTGTGCGATAACTAATTTCTTCATCAATTACTTCCGATTATTATGCATTCAAACTTATAAATTATAAAGATAAAATATGCTAATCTTTACGAAACAATGCAATAAGAAAATATTTTGTTGTTACTTACTTAGAAATGTATTAGATTACTATTGTAATATTGACCTTTGGTTATGGAATTCTGTGAGAGTCAGAAGCTGCCCCGCAACCGTTAAAGCCGGATCTTTACCAAATGTGTCACTGCAATAATGCAGTTTCTTCGTGGGGAGATGTAAGTTTGAAAATTATTTTCATGTCATACATTCCTGCTAACAGCAGGATTTTTAATTTAACAGCATTTCTATTATTTTTTATTATTGAAAATTTATTCTCAGGTTCAAGGTTTGTAGGTATTGTTACCGACAAAAATAATGTACCTATACAAGATGTGAATATTGAAATGTATCCTACCTCTTTAGGTACTACAACTGATGAGAATGGTTATTTCTACTTTTCAAGAATCGACAATGGTAAATATATATTAAATTTTCACCATATATCTTATGAACCACAAAAGTTAGAAGTTGTTTCCGGGGTGGAAGATAAAGTGAAAATAAAAATTCAACTGGAAAATAGTTCAATAGAGCTTAATCCAATTACAATATCTAAGATTTCTTCATTTGGAGAAAAAAAAATAATTGAATATAAACAAATTTCAAATTCGAATTCTTCTAACCTTGTAGAATTATTACAAGATCATTCGTCTATTTCAATTGATAAAACTGATGGAATTAATACTAAAATTTCTATTAGAGGGTCTGAAAGTAAACAAGTATCTGTAATGTTGGATGGAATTATCATAAACTCTACAATGGATGGTTCATTTGATATAAATACTATACCTGTTGAGATCGTAGATCATATTGAAATTTACAAAGGTGGAGATCTTACACTTTCTTCACAGGGAATGGGTGGAATAATTAATGTTATTACCAAAAAACAAATTAAGAATAAAGAACTTTCTATCAACTATTCAAATTCAGGATATTTCAGCGATAGGGATGAAATATCTCTACATCGATTTAACAATAATCAAATATCAACGACCTTATCTTGGCCATTTAAAATCGGAAACTTGATTTTTTCATATGCTAATAGAAGAGATGAAAATAATTGGTCGTACATAAATGTTGCAAAAGCTGATGAGTATAGGTATATAAACAATCCGAATATTCCGAGAGTGCAGATAAATGCGTACAACAATAGTAATAATATATACTCGATGTTCAATGGTAACTATAAAAAGATAAAATATGGAATAGCATTAAGTTATAACTCTATTAAATATGGAATGCCCGGATGGTATGATCAATTATATGAATCCGCATATTTGGAAAGGGATGATCTAAGTTTTAAAATATTCTACGATCATAAAATAAATAACGATATAAATCTGAAGATAAATACATATCAAGATAATGGATCAAAACATATTTTTATTAATGAGATAGATTCGTTTTACTTCGTTGATAATAAAGATAAATACAGTAATAAAGGCATTAAAATATCAACTTCATACAACTCTGAATTATTTAACTTGTTTTCTGGATTAGACTTATTTGCAGGAGTAGATTTATTTTCAAGATTAGATTTATTTGCAGGAGTAGAATATAAAGAAGAAGAAGTAGAATCTGAAATGATAGTTGGGTACAAGCAATTCAGAGAGAATTCTTCTGCATTTTCTAAAGTTGAATTGGTTCAAAATATTTTCAGTGACAATTATAAATTTCATATTCAAGGTGGTATAAGGGAGGAGTATTTCTCGAATACCAATGAATTTGAAACACTATATTCTTATGGAACTTTTATAGAAATTTTACACGGAAGCATCTCAATAATTCCAAAATTCGGATATCAGAAAAACTATAGATTGCCAACATTTAGTTCAATGTTCTGGGCAGACAATCTATACAGCTCCGGTAATCCAGATCTGAAACCTGAGTTCTCAAGTATGTATGATGGTGCACTGGCATTTTCTTTTACGAATGACAAGTTATCTACTTCACTGTCCTTTTCATATTATAATAAGGAACTCGACGATCTTATTGTTTGGGTAAAGAAATCTACCGGAAAATATATGCCTGAAAATCTTCGGGGTGGAGAAATATCAGGAACTGAGAGTGATATTAGTTTTTCCTACAATGATCTTTTAAAAGATCTTATTGTTTGGGTAAAAAAATCTACAGGAAAATATATGCCGGAAAACCTTCGCGGTGGAGAAATATCTGGAACTGAGAGTGATATTCGTAATTCTTACAACGATTTCTTAAAATTATCATTCAGCTTGAACACTTTATCTTCAAAGCAATTTACAGATAATATTGCCACACATGATAAAGAAATTATATATAAGCCAAATAAGATATTTTCTGCAAAAGTAGAATATACTTATAAAGATTTTAAGGTAGGATATATCTCAAAGTATAATGGGCACATGTTCTTAAATGAAACAAACAGTATCGATATTGATCCGTTTTGGTTACACAACATTCAAATAGCTTATACAAAGGTTATAAGCGAGCATATGTCAGCGAAGTTTTACTTAAGCTCTGATAATCTTCTGGATGAACAATATCAAGTTATATACGGTTATCCAATGCCAGGTAGGAAGATAGAGACAGGAATAAAATTTAAAATTAAATAATAAACATAGGGTGTGAAATGAAAAAGTTAGTAATGTTGATCGCAAGTGTAATTATCTTAATGAGTTGTTCTGAAGATACGAATCCATCAAATTCTGTAAATAAAGATGGAAGTATATTTCTGTTTAATGGACTTGGAGATGTAGGAACACTATCTGTTGTAGATAATGATGGAATAATTACTAACGATGTTATGAATGTTGGTAAATGGCCTAATCATATCATCGAAGATGGAGGAACTCTTTATGTTGTGAATTCTGGCAACAATAATATTCAGATGATAAATGCATCGAATAATGAAAATATAGGTTCAATCGAACTCTCAGCATTCAGCAATCCAATGAGATCAGTTATTTGTAATGGTAAAGTTTATGCGACAAATTCTTTTGGTGCAGGAATTGATGTTTATTCATTCGATAAAGATTCACTAAAGACAATACCTGTTACAAATGTTCCTGATAGTTGTATTAATGGCGGAACTGATGCAATTGTTTCTTATGGTGACTATGTTTATGTTGGTGTAAAGAATGTAACTTATGATGCATCTTGGAATGCAGTATATGGTTTTGAATCTATCGTTGTAATAAATTCTCTTACTGATGAGATCGTTGCATCTGCAGAAATAGGGTATAATATAAGCGATATGATAATTGATACTGAAAATGAATTACATATTTTATGTGCTGGAAATCGGAATGATGTAAATGGTTTAGTAAAGGTATATAGTGCAGACGATATTACTAAACAAAATCCTGACGAAATTATACTTGGATCCCAGCCAAGTAGACTTGTCATGAATAGTGAAGGAATGATTTACGTTGGAATTGCAGGTTTAAATCTTGATTGGTCAGGTTTTGGAGGAATAATGAAGTATAATTCGAATACTAATGAAGTATTAAATGGTAGTAATGATCTTCTGTATACTTCAACGGAAAGTGGGATCATGGATCTAGCTATTGATGGTTATGATAAACTTTACGCACCTTTGTTCGACAAAAATGAACTTATAATATTTGAAAATGATTCTATTGATATTGTACTAACTACAGGAACCGGTCCTCAAGGTCTTGTTTTTGTAAAGGAATAGTTGTCTTATGACAAAAATCGAATTAACTGGAATTACTTGGATCACAACTTATAACTGCAATATAAGTTGTGATCACTGTTTTTTTTATACTCAAGGTGAAAAGAAATATATGGATCCTGAGTTGATAGATATTGCTTTGAAGGATTTTAAATATGGAAATAAAATGTTTTGGCAACATTTTAGCGGTGGAGAGATATTTTTAAACACTGATAAACTTATCAAGATAATTCAAAACTTAATAAAATATTTCGATAAAGATATTGGTCTTGTGACTAACGGTTTCTGGGCAAAAAGTATTGAAGAATCCATGCTTATGATTGACAAGCTTAAAGGTATTGGAGTTACCAGTCTTTCTGTAAGCTCAGATCATTTTCATCAATCCTTACTGGATAAAGAAAATCCTGGTAATTTAATTTCAGCTCTTGCTAAAGAAAAAATGAATTCATTTATACTCAGTGGGGTTCTAGGGAAAGATATCCCAGGATCAAAAAATCTAAAATCAGAGAATGACAAACTGTTTAATGATTTATCGATTAATAAGATTCCTTCGATTGCAGAAGTAGAAATCAGATCAATTGGTAAAGGCTCTAAATTGAATATTCCTAAAAAGAAATTTATTCCCCAAGGAAAATGCACTGAATTAAGTACATGTTTAGGAGAAAGTGAGTCTTTTAATCCAAAAATGATATGGATAGACCCATATGGTAATGTAATGATTTGTTATGGTATTACAATTGGTAATTTATATAAGAACACTTTAAATGAAATAATCGAGAGTTTTGATCCAAAAAATAATAGATTGTTTTCGATTTTAGCTGAAAATGGTCCAAAAGGACTTTATAAATATGCTAGATCAAAAGGAATTGATTTACCAGATGAATATTATGATGAATGTGATTTATGTTATCAAGTAAGGTCGAAATTAAGAATGATTCATAGTGAAGTCCTATCACCGATGGAATGTTATCCTGTATAAATATTTTTATTTGGTAAGATAAAAAACTTCTTTAAGTTTAATTATCTTACCATCACTATTTTTAACATTCAGAAAGCAAATATAAGCACCAGTATTCACAGTAATTCCTTTGTTGTCTTTGCAATTCCATACGAAATCATTTTTTGAAGATGTGTAAACCGAGTTTGCAGGAATTGCAACCTGCTGACCTTTTATATTATAAATTTTAACTGTAAGGTAAATGTAGGCAGAATCAAAGTCGTAAGAGATTATAAGATTATCGTTATTACCATCATCATTCGGAGTAACAGTTTTTGGATATAGTGAAAAGTTATTTTCATTATTATTATCAGATGGATCTTGATAAACAGAGTTCTTAATAGTTGGTGTTGCTGTACTAACGGAATAAACCCAATTCGACAGCATTGAAGAATTAAATTCAGGATTTATTTTTTCTATAGAAATCCCATTGTCATCATCGAAATCTGCGTAGAGGATACTATCCACAGTAGAATTTAATTTATCAAATATGTATATGCAGTCTGAGTCATTATTCAGAGCAGGGAATGATCCGTTTATAGTAATTTTTTCATGTATTGCAGTTGGAAAGTCATAGATCAAGTCATTTTCAGCTATTACGTAGAAATCATTTGGTTGTAGAACAATACTTGGAAATGGTATTAGAACATCTTTGTTTGAATCTGTGATGCTAAAATCACCTAGGTTTAAACTATCTTCAGATATATTAACCACTTCGATCCATTCACATTGAGAATCATCTGGATATTTCATGAATTCATTAAGAACGATACATCTTTCATTATAAACTACGTATACCAGTACTCTTATTACGTTATTAATATAGTTATCATCAATATTTGTCTCAAGATCAAAGGTTAAAGTATCAGTTCCCGAGTTTTCCAGATTCATTGTAAGTGAGAATATAGCAGAATCATTTGGGAGGATTGAAAAATTATGCTCATAAAAACTATATATTTCTTCATCGATAAGTGCATTGCATCTAAAACCATCACTTGTATTTAAACCTAGATTTCTAACTTTGAGATTAATCTGAAAATCAGTGTTTATCTGTATATTATCAGGAATGTTTACTAAAGAGAGTTCTAGGTCATGATCCTGAGGAGAAATAGAATTTCTCTGAGTCGGCGTGCCGAACTGAGTGCAGTACTTCCAGTTGTCAAGATCAAATGAATTCAATTCAGGACTAATCTTTTCAATACTTCTATCGTCATCTTCATTAAAATTGACATAAGAAATGCTATCCAAAGCTGTTTTATCTTTAGTAAGAAGATA
>JAQICF010000074.1 GCA_027858795.1 Candidatus Delongbacteria bacterium
CCTGAGATTATTGATGATCTGGTAGTTCTTCAGAAGACTGCTTATGATTGTTTGTATGGGGATAATCCTCCTGATGATCTGGAGAATTCTACTGTTTTTCAAAATTATTTGAAGAATGAGGCTCATGTTGCGATCTTTTGAAGGGGCAATTTAATTTGGTCGCATCCTGTGCAGTGTGGAAAAGTTTTTTCGCTCGGATCAAATAGCGAACTAACCACTTATCACTTATCACTTATCACTTATCACTTATCACTAAAAAAAACAAGGAGATAAAATGCTTATTTATTTACACGGATTCAATTCATTTACAAGCCAAGAACGAAAGAAATGGTTGAGAGAAAATATTGATAAAGATCTTTATGCTCCTGAATTTGATTGGACTAAAGACGGAGTCAGGGAAGTATGTGAATATTTAGAAGTATTAGTTGAAAATACTGATGATCTTACTCCAACTATTATGGGTAAGTCTCTTGGTGGTTTGATTGCAAAGGGAGTTGCAGCTAACCTTGGTTTGAATCTTATTATGATAAATCCATCTCTTTATCCTGCAGATTCATTGCGTACTGCTGAGAATATTAGAATCGAGCATTATAAATCAGGTAATATATATTTTACTGGAGAGTTTGTTGATAGATTAGAGAGAGAAAAGCCTTCTGGTCATTTTGGTGGTGCTTTAGTTCTTTTGGATGAAGGTGATGAAGTTTTGGATAGTAATGCAACTTTTGAAGAATTGAAAGATCATTACCATGTTATTATGTATCCTGGGGGAAATCATAGATTTCAGCATTGGGAGGAAGCAAAAGATGAAATTAAGAAGATGTGTAACTGGGTTTGTCCTATATAAGAAAGAAAATTATTTCATATTGCTAAAGGAATGATTGAAATATAACTTTTAATATATTCAAAACGAGGAAAACAAATATGTACTTATCAAAATCGCAATTTACAAAGGGTTTGCAATGCGTAAAAGCTCTTTGGCTAAAGAAATATAAGAAAGAAGTTCTTACTCCACCCGATGCTTCCCAACAGGCAATATTTGATACTGGTAATCGAGTAGGTGATCTAGCTTGTCAGTTATTTCCTGGTGGTAAGGAAATTCCTTTTGACAGAGAAAATATGAGTTCAATGGCACCTCTCACTCAGAAATATTTGGATGAAGGTGTAAAAGATATTTATGAAGCAACTTTTGAATATGATGGTATTTTTGTAATGGTCGATATTCTGCATAAGGGAAAAAATGGCTGGGAAGTTTATGAAGTAAAGAGTTCGACTGAGGTTAAACCGATCTATATCCAGGATGCTTCGATACAATATTATGCTCTAAAAGGTTGCGGTCTTGATATAAGTAAAGTTTCAGTAGTGCATATAAATAATAAATACATCAGAGGTAATGAGCTTGAAGTTGATAAGCTTTTTACGATTGCAGATGTTACAGCACAAGCTATTGAATATCAGGAAGAGATACCGGGTATTCTTGAACATTTTGAACATATACTTAAAGACAGAAATAAAGAACCTGATATTGATATCGGACCTCATTGCAGTAATCCTTATCCATGTGATTGTCAGAACTATTGCTGGAAGCAACAAAAGAACATACCAGATTATTCAATCTTTAATATTTCAAGATTAAGTTTGACTAAAAAGTTTGATCTGTACCATAAGGGTATTGTTAAATTTGAAGATATTGTAAATGTCAGTGGTTTTAACGCTTCACAGAAGGTGCAGATAGAATGCGAACTTGATAATAATACAATTATTAACAAAGGTGAAATCAAGAACTTTGTCAGAAATCTTAAATATCCTCTATATCATCTTGATTTTGAAACCTTTCAACAGGCTATTCCTGAATACGAAGGACTTAAACCTTATCAGCAGATACCATCACAGTATTCGATACATATTGAAGACGGAAATGGTAAACTTGATCACATAGAATTCCTTGCTCCTGAAGGTTCAGATCCCAGAAGAGAATTGGCTGAAAGTCTAGTGAAGCACATTCCTAAAGATGTTATGTTACTTGCTTACAACAGGTCTTTTGAACGAGGAGTAATAAAATCACTTGCTGAGTTATATCCTGACCTTTCTGTACATCTAACAGCAATTCAGAAGAATATTAAAGATCTGATGACCCCGTTCCAGAAAAAGCATTACTATTCTCCTTCGATGAAAGGTAGTTACTCGATTAAATGCGTTATGCCAGCTTTAGTTCCTGAAATGGAGAATGCTTATAATGAACTTGAGGTTGTGCATAATGGGGGTGAGGCTATGAGTGTTTATTCGACATTGCATCTTGTTAAAGATAAAGCAGAAGTTGAGCGTTTAAGGAAAGGTTTGTTGGAGTATTGTAAGCTAGATACTTTGGCGATGGTTAAGATATTGGAAAAGTTGAGGGAAATAGTTTAAGAAACCCCAATCGAAGCCACAATTCGTCTCCCTGAATTTATTTCAGGGTCTCTTTTTTTAAGAGTACATAATTCTTACTTAACTTCAACAACGGAGTTATCATGCTACAAATTATAGAAAACAATGAAGATTGGTTCGATATCTCAGAGACTGTAATTGAATTAAAATGGAGGTTTATATCAACTGAAAATTTTAATGATGTAAAACTTGAATTTCGAACCTGTTGTGATACTTTCATATTAGGTTACTGGTTTGATTTCGAAGATCGAAAAAGATTTAAAATTGTTTGTAGATTGGAGAATAAACAAGGTATGGGTTCACCTTTTCAAGGTATTCTTAGAGAATTTAAAGATGTAGGATTGGAGGAATTTATTCTTGAATATGTAGATGAAATAGAAATTAAGAAGTGAAGTGATCTTTTTCAAGGGGAGGGAATACCTCCCTTTTTTAAAATATTAAATTGCTAAAAAGTAATACAGCTAATATATTCTTAAGGTTAATGCTTACTTCGTAAGTGAATATACTTTTTTGAAGAAATTAAATATTAAGGAAACACAATAAATGACAAACGAACAGATTAAAAAACTTGAAACGGAACTTTGGGGTGCGGCGGATAATCTGCGTGCTAATTCTAAGCTGACTGCAGCTGAATATAAAGATCCCGTTCTGGGTTTGATACTTTTACGATATGCTCAAAACAGATTTGACGAAACTAAGATTGTTATTGAAAAAGATTTACAGATAAATCCTAGAACAGGTCAGAAAAGAGAATTGAAAAAGGATGACTTCCTTGCTGCTGGAGCTATGTATCTGCAGAATAAATCTCAATATGATTATTTGGCTAACTTGCCAGAAGGTGCTGATATTTCAGAAGTGGTAAATAACGCTATGCGTCTTATTGAATCTGATTATGCAGATCTTGAAGGTGTACTTCCAAAGAATTATCAAGAGTTTGATTCTGATCTTCTGCGTTCTCTGATTAGAGTTTTCAATAAAGAAGCAGTTAAGAGTATTACAGGTGATGCTTTCGGCAGAATTTATGAATTCTTCTTAATGAAATTTTCCATGAGTGGTGCAGGTGCGCAGGAAGGGGGAGAATTCTTTACTCCACCATCTTTGGTTCAGCTTATAGTAAACTTTATTCAACCTGATCACGGAATTATACACGATCCTGCCTGTGGTTCAGGTGGTATGTTCGTTCAAACCGGTCATTTCATCAAAGATAATACAGACAAACAGGTAAATGAAGCTATTACCGTCTATGGTACAGAACTAAAATCAAACAATGTCCGTCTGGCAAAAATGAATCTTGCAATCCACGGAATAGAAGGTAAGATAATTGAGGATAATTCTTTTTACTCAGACCCTCACAGACTTGTAGGTAAATGTGATTTTGTAATGGCTAATCCTCCGTTCAATGTAAAGCAGATCGATAAAAATAAAGATTATGTAAAAGAAGACCCAAGATTACCTTTCGGACTGCCTAAATCCGACAATGGTAACTATATGTGGATCCAATATTTTCATTCATACTTAAATGAGAATGGTCGTGCAGGTTTTGTAATGGCAAGTTCGGCTACGGATGCAGGTCATAGTGAAAAACTTATCCGTGAAAAGCTGATAAAGTCCGGTGAAGTTGATGTCATCGTTTCTGTAAGTAATAATTTCTTTTATACACGCTCTCTGCCTTGTCATTTGTGGTTTTTAGATAAAGGTAAACCCAAAAAGAATAAGAATAAAATACTCATGATAGATGCCCGTAACACTTTCCGTAAAGTTTCGACTACTATAAATGACTTTTCACCTGATCAGTTACAAGGTTTAACTTCAATTGTAAAAGCATATAGAGGTGAAGATGTTGACTTTGGATCGAATGAATGGTTGAAAGAACAATTCCCTGAAGGAAAGTATCAGGATGTGGAAGGACTTTGTAAGATCGTTGAACTTGGAGAGGTAGAGGAGAATGATTTTTCGCTGACTCCGGGTAGATATGTAGGCTACAGCATAGAGATAGATGAAGATTTTGACTATAAAGGGCGAATGACTGAAATACATGAGGAATTGGGTACACTTAATGATGAAGCAAATGTATTGATGAAACAGATTCAGAGTGTGAAGCTATGAGAAATGGATGGAAAGAATATAGTTTGAAAGGTTTAGGTTTTGTTGGTAGAGGTAAATCAAGGCATAGACCAAGAAATGCAGATTTTTTATATGGCAATAAATATCCTTTTATTCAAACAGCTGATGTGAAATCAGCAAATTACAGAATATTGAATTACTCTCAAATGTATTCTGAAGAAGGACTAAAGCAAAGTAAGTTATGGCCAATTGATACTTTATGTGTAACAATAGCAGCAAATATAGCTGATTCAGCACTACTTGGATTTGAAGCATGTTTTCCAGATAGCGTAATAGGTTTTATTGCAGATGATAATATATCAGATGTCAGATTTGTAAAATATCTATTTGATATACTACAAGTAAAGATTAAACAGATATCACAAGGAGCAGCTCAAGATAATTTAAGTTTAGAAAAGTTAGAAGGTATTAAATTTGAAGTTCCACCACTACCAACTCAACGCAAAATAGCTTCGATTCTTTCTGCGTATGACGATCTGATCGAGAACAATCTTAAGCGAATCAAACTTCTCGAAGAAATGGCTCAGAAGACTTATGAAGAATGGTTCGTAAAGTTCCGAATTGATGGGAAGCAATTAGCGATTGATAAAGAAACCGGTTTGCCTGATGGTTGGGAGATGGTGAAGATGAGTGATTTTGGAAAAGTAATTACAGGTAAAACTCCTTCAACAATTAAACCAGAATATTATGGTGGTAATATACCTTTTATAAAAACTCCAAGCATGTCAGGTTTCCCATATGTATTAGAAACAGCGGAATATCTAACTGAATCAGGTGCTAATAGTCAGAAAAACAAGTATTTACCTAAAAATACTTTGGTAGTAAGTTGTATTGGAACAGCTGGCACATATGCTCTAGTTGGGAGAGAATCTCAAACAAATCAACAAATAAATGCTATTAAATTCAAAAAAGATTTTTATACTTTCTATCTTTATGGATATTCTAAGAATTTTAAAAATTTATTAGATGCACTTGGCAGTAATGGTGCAACAATGACAAATGTAAATAAGACAAAATTTGAAAATATAAAAATGATTATGCCAGAAGAAGATATTTTAAAATCATTTCATAAAAAAGTATCAGTTAATTTTGAAATAATATTTAAGCTACAGAGTCAAAATCAAAAATTAAAAGAAGCTCGTGATATATTATTACCTCGTTTAATGACAGGTATGATAGATGTAGAGAAAATGTAAAAAAAGGAATAGTAAGATGGAAAAGCAAATAGTAAACAGATATACAGATGCTGAATTAAAAGATTTGTTGATTGAGAAAGGAATCAAAGAGGAAGAATGTCATTTCTTCATGAAACATTATGAAATAGCATTTAATGATTTCTCTACAGAGCAGTATGAAAGTATTGAGGAAAAAGAAGAAATGGCAGGGAAACCATTTAAAGATATTGTACTCGACTTTGTTTTTAATCATTGCTTGAAACCATTTAATAAACAGATTAAACTAGGACATAGTAAAGAATGGGTTTTTAAATATATTGATAAAAATTACAGTAGCGAGGATATTAGAGCTTTTCTTGATATTTATAAGTATTTTCTAGGGATAGATAAAGAATTAGCTATGAAAGAATTAAAAGTTTATTGTAAAAATTATAATAATGATGAGAAATTTCTTGAATATCTTTTAAAGCAATTCTCTGAAGGTGAATATGAGCCATATCAATTTGGCAAAGCGGACAAGTATAGCAAAGTTTATAAAGAGCAAATTGAAAAAGGAAAACCTCAATTATATTCTGATAAGTATGCAGATTTTGCAGCTAATGCCAAAAGTCCGATTGAGTGTCATATATATGCTAAGATATGCGAGAAACTAATAATGAAAGGAAAATCTGAAAGTCATGCTGAATATTTCGCATGGATATATTTTGAAAATATTGGTAAAGACTTACATTTATACTCAGCAGAAGGCAGTATTACTGGATGTTTTGTAGAAAATGACCGTGATGATGATGATTTTAATCCTGAAGGGATGAAAAATTATTTTTACCAGAATGCAGTAGCTGAAGTTTATGCATCGAATTATACTTTAAAGAATAGAATAGAAAATGGTCAGAAGTTTATTGAGAAATATAAAGGTAATTACTTTGGTATTCATTCTAAAAATGAGAGAGAAAACAACGGGAAAAGTGAAGAACAATTGCATGAATTGGCATTGAAAGAAACCTTAGATGAATTTCAGAAGTTGGGTTATAAATAATCGAGTAAGATAAAAGAGAAATGTAAAGGAGAAGAAAGATGAAACCACAAGAATTTATATCGCTTTTACTTAATGACTTTTCTAAAAGAGAACGGGATTCAAAATTAAATGGTTGGAAATATGCTGGAATTACTGATGAAGTATTTGGCTCAAGAGGAGGAGGTTGGGATAGTAAAGAATTTAAAGGTTATAAATTTGATAAGGACAACAAATCATATATTATAAGGCCAATTACGACAAAAGAAAATGTGTCATATATTGTTATTGAAGCAATTCATATTACTTCGCAGTTATTAAACTTTAGGTTAACTGATAAAACTTTTATTAATGAGAATGATTTTGTAAAAATTGTAGAAAATTTTACTATGACAATAAAAAGTAAAATTACTAAAGAAAAAGCCAAAAATGCTTTATATGATTCTGGATTTAATAAAGATAATATTATAGTAAAATTCGAGAAGAGCAGTAATGATTTAGAGTCAATTATTATTTCTTTACTTGATTGGGCTGTGCTACGGGAAAAAGCGAAAGAAATAGTAAAAAAAGAAACAATAGAAGAAACAGAAATTCAAAGAATACTCTTTGATAAGTTTAAAGTGATCCTTGAAAAGTTGAAAATCGAATTTCAAGAAACTGTTACAAAATGGAATAATTTTGATTATGTACCAGATAAAATGAAGGATACATGGGCTTGGATTGTTGGACCTGAAAATATTATTGGTGATATTGGGGCTCATTATGAAATTTGTAGAAACAATAAAAATATATCAATTGAATTACATTTTGAAGACAAAGAATATAAGAAATTCAAAGAAAATTTAAATATCTTACCAGATAAGTTAAATTGGACCAAAAGCGAAAGAAGGATAAAAGTTGATGGTAATGTTGATATTGATTCAACATCGGCTGTAAGTCAATTGAAAGACAAAATTTTATATTTAGAAAACTCTATTGGTGATAGCATAAGATCGATAATCTCAGGTAGACCTGAAAAAAGACAAGAAAGAAAATCTATTGAAGATAATAAATTGCCATTGAATCAAATCCTATACGGACCTCCAGGAACTGGCAAAACCTATCATACAGTTAATAAAGCACTTGAAATTGTATTAGAAAAGGAACTTCTAGCTAAAGAATATTTCAGTGATTTAATTTCAAACGAACAAAGAGAAGAAATTCTAATAGATTTGTGTAAATCCATACAAGGTAACGAAGAAACTGAACATAGAAGAATTTTGAAGTATGCATTTGACTATTATTGTGATAATAAACAAATTGCTTTCACAACTTTCCATCAAAGTATGAGCTATGAAGATTTTGTTGAAGGAATAAAGCCAAAATTTGAGCCAATTGAAGAAGATGAAGAGGATAATGACGGAATAGTTGATAGTAATAATGTTTCTAGTGCTCTAGAATATGGAATTGAGGATGGGATCTTTAAAATTGTTTGTAAAGAAGCTACAAAGAAGAAAAATGTAAAGATAACTTTCGATGAGATATGGAGTTCGTTTTATAATGATATCATGTCAAAAGAAGAAGTTATATTTACATCAGTTACTAGTCAAATTCGTTTAGAAAAAAAAGGTACAGAAGAAAAAATATTAAGGCTTAGGTTTGTTAAATCTTACGATCCAGAAGCACCTGAAGGTAAAAGAATCTTTTCGGTGAGTAAATATGTTATTGAACGATTATTTAATTCTGGGCTTGAAGTAACAGATAATAGTACAAATGATAGAAAGAAAATAACTAATGTCGTAAATGCAGGTCGTACAACATTGTGTTATGCAGTTTATAAAGAATTTTATAGGCATGTATTGAAATTCAATGCATTTGAGAATCAAGATTCAAAAGATAATTATGTTTTGATAATTGATGAAATAAATCGTGGGAACGTATCATCAATATTTGGTGAATTAATTACACTCATAGAAAACGATAAACGAATCGGAGGAGATGAGGAATTAAAAGTTGTTTTACCGTACTCAAAAGATGAAGAAAATAAATTTGGAGTGCCTTCAAATCTATACATTATTGGAACAATGAATACAGCAGACAGAAGTGTAGAAGCTTTGGATACGGCTTTGAGGAGAAGGTTTAGTTTTGAAGAAATGATGCCCAAACCTGAAATAATAACCCAAGAAGGTAAATTAAAGAATGAAAAGAATAAAGGGGTTTTGACGATAAATGATTATCCGATTAACTTAGAGAATCTGCTAAAAACAATTAACGAGAGAATAGAGATATTACTGGATAGAGATCATCTAATCGGTCATAGTTATTTTATGAGTGTTAAAAATATATATGATTTGAAAGAAGCTTTTGCAGAGAAAATAATTCCACTACTACAGGAATACTTTTATGGAGATTATGGGAAAATCACATTGGTTTTAGGGGAAGGATTTTGTAAAAGTAAAAAAAATAGAGTCAAAACAAAGGATATACAGTTTGCAAAACACTTAGAAGAATATGATTCCAGCGTATTTGACGATAAATTAGTATATGAAATAAAAAAGGTTTTAGATAAAAAATTCGACATTACTACAGCTATTAAAATTTTATTCAATAACCCAGAACCAGAAGAGAGTGAAAATAACGTTGAGCAATAAGGCTAAACATATAACAGTATTTGAGCATCAAAAATTAAAAATTGGTGATAAATTCAAAATTAAAGGTAAAGAATTTGAATTTACAGAAGATCAAAATAAAAAATTAGAAACTTTTTTTGGTGACAAAGGTGTTCCATACTACAACTTGATAAAAAACGGTGTCAAGTTCAATAAATTTGTTGGAGTTCTTCAAATTGATGGTCTAGTTATCGAGATATTACCTAAAGCCGATAAGAAAGAAATTGAAGATGATAAAACAAAAAATAAATGGAGAGATATATTAATCGGAATGCTGAGAGCTGTTGGTGCTTTTAATATTAAAGCTCCAAGTTCTTCATCTTTAAGTGTGAAATCGAATTTTCTGCTTGATCTTTATTTTGAGCTGTTCATAAAAGAAGTTGAATATTTGTATCACAAAGGACTTATAAAAAAATATCGTAGAACAGAAGGAAATAGCTTTGCTTTAAAAGGGAATATTAAATTCGGAAAACATATTCAGAAGAATCTAGTTCATCAGGAAAGATTTTACATTGATTATACAACTTATGATAAGGAACATCTTATTCATAGAATTCTCAATAAAACGCTTTTACTTTTGCAGGTAATAAATTCTAATTCTGCTTTGAATAGCAGAATAGGTAATCTTTTGCTGAATTTTCCTGAAATGAAAGATTTTAAAGCCACAGAAGCGATTTTCGATAAAATATGTTTTAACAGAAAAACTGAAGATTATAGAAATGCAATTGAGATAGCAAAATTACTACTACTCAATTATCATCCTGATCTGAGTAACGGCAGTAATAATGTTCTAGCTTTAATGTTTGACATGAATTTACTTTGGGAAAAGTTTATTTATACCAGTCTAAGGAAAAATCTGCCAGACGGAAATTCAATCACTGCTCAAACATCAAAATATTTCTGGAGACCAAATAAAGGTTCAAGGTCAAAAATGATACCTGATATTGTAATTAATAAAGATATTAAAAATGAAGCAGTAGTTTTAGATACAAAATGGAAGAATTATGATGATAAACCCAATCCAGATGATTTAAGGCAGCTTTATGTTTATCATGAATATTATTACGCACAAAAAGTGGCATTAGTATATCCAGGTAACACTAACATTATACCAGGTACATATTATGACTATAATGGTAAGGAATTATCAAACAAAGAATGTAGTGTTATAACGATTTCTACGAAGTCGTCAATTACAGATTGGCAGGAAGAGATTAATGCACAGATTTTTGGATGGATAAATAAAATATAAAATAATATATAGAGTTAGTATATGAGTTATGAATATTCAGAAGATGGTTTAGTTGAGCAGGCAACGCAGGATGTTCTGAAAGAACTTGGTTGGGATGTTGTTACCGCTTGGCAAAAAGAATCATTCGGAGAAGATGGTCTTCTTGGTCGTGAGAATAAATCTGAAGTTATTCTTAAGCGAGATTTATTTAAAGCATTAAAGAAGTTCAATCCTGTTCTACCGGATAAGGCATATAATCAGGCTATTGAAATTATTATTGAGAGATCTGCCGGTAAGACTTTAGTTCAGATCAATAAAGATAAATACAAACTACTAACCAAAGGTATTCCTGTCAGTTTTACAAATGATAAAGGCAAGCTGATCAAGAAGAATTTGCAGGTATTTGATTTTAATAACCCTACTGAAAATCATTTTCTCGCTGTTCGTCAGTTAGAAGTAGTTGGTGATCTATATAATCGCAGACCTGATGTAGTCGGGTTCGTAAACGGCATTCCACTGGTTTTCTTTGAACTGAAAGCTCATTATAGAGATTTACAGAATGCCTATAATGATAATTTGAAAGACTATAAAGATACTATTTCACATATTTTTCATACAAACGCAATTGTTATTCTAAGTAACGGGACAGAATCAAAAGTCGGAACTATTACAAGCCCTTATAAATTCTTTAATGAATGGAAGCGTATTGAAGAGGAAGAAGAAGGTGTTGTAAGTTTAGATACAATGCTAAGAGGAACTTGTGATAAGGCAAGATTGATCGATCTTTTCGAGAATTTTATTCTGTTCGATGATTCCGGTGGTGACATTGTAAAGATCATGGCAAAGAACCATCAGTATATCGGTGTAAATAAGGTTTTGAATAAAGCAAAGAGCATTGATGAATTAAAAGGAAAGCTTGGAGTGTTCTGGCATACGCAGGGAAGTGGTAAGTCATATTCAATGGTTTTTATAGCTCAGAAAATACACAGGAAATTCGGTGGCTCATATACTTTCCTAATGGTGACGGACAGAACGGAATTGGAACGACAGCTTTATGATACATTTACTGGGGTTGATGCAGTAATAGAAAAAAATGTCAGAGCTAAAAGTCGGGATAATTTACGGGAACTGTTAAAGGATAATCACAGATATGTATTCTCACTTATTCATAAATTTTCAGTTGATCCTAAAAAAGAAACTGAATATCCCCTTCTTACAGAAAGAAAGAACATAATTGTAATCTCCGATGAAGCTCACAGGACACAGGCAGGTACATTTGCCCGTAATATGCGTTTTAACGGAATCCCGAATGCTTCATACCTTGGATTTACAGGAACTCCGATCATAAAGGAAGAATTAGAGCTGACAAAAAATATCTTTGGTGAATATGTATCAGTCTATGATTTCAAAAGAGCAATTGTCGATGGTGCAACTCTTCCACTTAGGTATTTGAACAGGGGAGAGAAGCTCGGAATAGAAAATCCAGAGCTTGATGAAAAGATGGCTGAAATAATTCAAAATGCTGATTTAGACGAAGATCAAAGAAGAAAATTAGCTAGAGAGTTTAAAAGAGATTATCCGATCCTGACTTCCAGAAAAAGATTAAAGGCGATAGCTAAAGATCTTGTATGGCATTTCAATGAAAGAGGGTATCAGGGAAAAGCAATGTTCGTTGCTATTGATAAACCAACAGCAGTTGTTATGCATGAATACATTATGAAGTTCTGGCCTAAATATATTGAAGATTTAAACCTGAGAATAAAAAATGCTGAAGACGAACAGGAAGAATTACAACTTAAAATGAAACTCAAAAAGGTTGAAGAAACCGAAGTTTGCGTTGTCATCAGCAGTGAACAGAACGAAGTAGATAAATTTAGAAAGATGAAACTGGATATTGCACAGCACAGAAAGAAAATAGTCGAAAGAGATCTTGATAAAGAATTCAAAGATGAAGACAATCCATTCAGACTGGCAATAGTGTGTGCAATGTGGATAACCGGATTTGATGCTCCAAGCATTTCAACCGTTTACTTAGACAAGCCTATCAAAGGGCATACACTAATGCAAACAATAGCCCGTGCAAACAGAGTTTACGATGATGAAAAAGAAAACGGACTGATAGTTGATTACGGCAATGTCTATAAACAGCTGGAGAAAGCTTATTCAGTCTATGGCGAAGGAAGTGATAAGGGAGGTAAAGGAGATTCCTCAGAGAGCACCGGAAGGCCTGTAGAATTACACGAAGGGCTGGCTGTCGAATTAGGAGAATCAATCAGAGCAACGAAAGGTTATTTAAAAGAACTCGGTTTTGATTTAGAAGAGCTAATGAGATCTAAACCAATAGATAAATTAGCAAAAATTGAAAAAGCGGCTGATACAGTTTCCCTAAACCAAACTACCCGGACAAAATTTGAGATGATGTCTCGTGAGGTATTCAGAAAATACAATGCTCTTTTTCCTGATTATATGATTAAGCCATTCATAAGACAATTTGATGCTATAAAAGCTATTTATGGTAAGCTTAACCAACAAGTCAAAACGTCTGATATTACAGATGTAATGCTTGAATTGCAAGAACTTGTAGATGATAGTGTACAGACAAAAGAAACGGCAGGCAAATATAAGGATACTAAAGACTATATTGATATTAGTAACTTGGATTTCGAGAAATTAAAATTCGCTTTCTCTAAAGTAATAAAAAAAAATACACTGGTCTATGATTTACAAAGAATGATGGATCACAAGTTAAAGCAAATGATAAAAGAAAACCCTATCAGACTTGAATTCTATGAAGAATATAAAAAGATAATAGATGAATATAATAACGGAAAAGACATAAATAGTACCAAGAAAGCATTTGATGAACTTGCAAAATTTTTAGAAACTCTTACAGTAGAAAATTCAAGAGCAATTGAGGAAGGGTTAAACGAAGAAACTCTGGCTATATTTGACCTATTAAAGAAAGAAAATTTAAAGGATAAAGAAAGAGACGAAGTAAAGAAAGTTGCAGTACAAACATTAGAGACTCTTAAAGCAGAGAAGCTAAAAGTTGAAAGATGGAGAGAAAGTACTCAGATACGAGCACAGATCAAAAATATTATATACGATAAATTATTGTACCTGCCTCATGACCTTTATACGGATGAAGAAGTCGGAGAGAAAACAAACATAGTTTATCAGCATATATTTACAAATTATGCTGGTGGTGGAAAGAGTGTATATGAGAGGGTTGGGTAGGGTGAAAACTTAGTAATATCTGATTAATCCCTATGCCAAAAGAAGAACGGAGGGGGGATAATTGACAATGGACAATTTACAATTAAAAGATAAATATTTCTCATTTCTAAATATTTTTATAAATGCTCCTTAGAGGGCATTTGATTTTGATTTCTTTTACAAAATTGAAGGAATAAAAAAAAGCCACCTTTTCAGATGGCTTTTATATTTATGAGAAGTATCGTGAGACTATCAATGAGATGAAAAAGAATGTTGATCCGACATTTACGAACGAATGCCGGATTCTGCGGATTTTTGATGATGAGTGTGTGATATTCTACAAGCGAAAAGCCACCCTTTCAGATGGCTTTAATATTTTAGGTAAGATGGTGGATTATTTAGAGATGAGAGTTGGGAGATAAATACAATTATTATTCACTTTTCTTATCATATACATAGATTTCTTGGCATGGATAAATCACAGTATCAACAATTATTTTATTATTCTTAATCATAGCAGATAAATTATTCTTTATTGCTGTTGTTTCAAAATAATCTTTTTCATTAGCAGTCCCTACCGAGTTATTATAATTGGGATTATAGCCTGTATTATTCTTCAATTTCTTCATGTCTCCATCCTTCAAAATTTCTATTATCTTGTATGACTGTTTGCTGTGTTGGTTGTGGACGTGGTTGTGTAATTGTTTGTTTTAACAGTAAACCTTCACTCATAAACACATCGCAACCATGATCAATGGATTCTATAATAGCTCTTCTAAATTTATAGTTATAATTATCCTGTGTACCTAATATAATTTTTGGATCGTAAGGATTTAATAATTCAAGCTCATTCTGTATGTCATTATGAATTTGTTTAATAATGCTATACAATTCATCATTCGGTTTCTCAATATTAAGTCCTAATTCTTCTTTAGCTTCTTTTCTATGTATAGTATAATCATGGCTACCGGATTCGCTACATAAAAATTTTATTATTTCTTCGTGTTTTGCGCCATCTATTTCATGGTTTTTAAGAAGTTTTTTTGCCAACATTTGGATTTGTGATTTTGATTTATAGACTTGTCCTAGCGTTAACGGATGAATTTTATTTGATAAGTTAATCATAATATTTGCCAAGCTTTGCTCGTCATTAATACCTAGTTCTAATTTGGCCATTTCGAAATATGCATTTACAAATTCTACACTCACTGGTACTCTAGCGTTTGGATTATTACCTGGTAGTACGGGATTTAAAGGGCCATTAACGCTCGGATCTATAGGCCCCAATGTTGCCTGTTTAGTCATTATTATCCTATTTGCACCTAAACTAATTAATGTCCCTGCACTATGACAATTAAAAGGTATTATAACTTCAAAATCATCACAAAAATTTCGTACAAGGTTAATTAAACTCCAAGCTGCTAAAGTATTACCACCCCTAGTATATAAATACAAACTAATTTTATCTGCTTTACTAATTTTATCTAAATGCTCAATAAAAACTGGAATAATATCAGATGCAATCTGGGTTTCTAAACCTTTCCTATCACTTGTAACATATACAAGCAATTTAGATTTTCGCTTTGATTCTAAATCTTTGTATAAACCGATTCGATCTTTTAACATGTTATACCCCTTATTTCTTTTCATTATCATAAAACAGCGATCAGATTTTCAGTTTAACCCAATTGTTGTTGTTTAAACCTAATAAATACTAACTACTTTGTCAAATAGAGTTTTTCATATATAAATAAAAAAGGGCGTTTGATACGCCCTAATTGTAAATCTCGAACCATTGGTACGAGAAATGAAATATTCGTGTGGATATCCGGATCAAGTCCGAATATGACAAAATGTATTATGAAATGAAGCAACCTTATACCTTATACTTCATACCTCATACCTGTTAAAATAAATTTCCGATTTATTTCAACACCTCATTCCCTTCAAACGCCCTATACAAACTCAATTGCTTCAACATAAAATCATAATCATTCGTACCATCTACTAATATCTCAGAGATGATCTTACCAAGTCCAGGACCTAACATAAATCCCTATGCCAAAAGAAGAACGGGGGGTAGGGAAATTGACAATGGACAATTTACAATTTACAATTAAAGAAAACAACCCTATGGTATCGCAAAATGCGATACCTTTTTTTATTATAGAATCCAAAATAAATATCAAAAGGTCACTATTTGACACTGTGCTCTTTGTATCTTGCATATAAATGAATAATTAAGCAAGGAATGACAATGGTAAAAGCAAATGAAATTGAAAAAATCAATACGAGTAATCTTAAGGATAAAATATTTTCTATTAGAGGAATGCAAGTTATGCTAGACAGAGATTTAGCTGAACTGTATG
>JAQICF010000088.1 GCA_027858795.1 Candidatus Delongbacteria bacterium
TTAAACAGCTTGTTCGTTTTTCTGTAAAAATTTCAGCTTTCTTTGATGCTTAATTTTTTTTCTTTTTTTTACGATATATTTATACGTTAAAATATAAATGATCGGATATGATATGATCCCCAATATCACTCCACCTATCGAAACCATATAAAATAAGGTTAGAAGGTCTTTTCCAAAAACTGCAATATTATGAACTGAGATCTGAGTGAAAAGGTTCTTGAATGCTTCATATGTAAAATCATGTAAAATAAATATTCTACCAAGAAAATGTACACCGTAGAAAGTAGCTAAAGCGTTGAAAGGGTTTGTGAATATATTAGTGCCAACAATTCCTGCTAATTTATTTGTTCTAAAGAAAGTACACAATACTATGATAGTAAGTGTTTGCAATGGGATTATAGGTAAAAACCCAATAAATATCCCCATTGCAAGTCCGTGAGCGATCCTTTCAGGAGGATCTTCTTTTTTGACCATGAGCAAAAAATAATATTTAAGCATACGATACATCTTCTTCAAGTAAGGATGTTCTTTTTTATGCTGATATTTTTTTCTTACTGCTGCCAATTTATGCCTTTTAGAAGTTAGAGGTTAGAAGTTAGAGGTAGGGGCGTAAGGCATTACGCCCGTACTCAGAAGTTAGAATTAATACATGAATTTTTTAATGAAGTAATGTAATAGATCATCTATCATAATTCTTTCCTGTTCCATAGTGTCTCTATCTCTAACTGTTACAGAATTATCCTCAAGGGAATCAAAGTCGAAAGTTATACAATATGGAGTGCCGATCTCATCCTGTCTTCTATATCTTTTACCAATACTTCCGATCATATCAAAATCAATATTCCATCCAAGTTTCTGAACAAGCAGATCAAAGACTTTCTTAGCATCATCTCCAAGTTTCTTTGAAAGAGGAAGGACGGCCATTTTGAACGGTGCAAGAGTTGGGTGTAGTTTTAGAACAATTCGAGTATCGTTTTCTTTTATTTCTTCTTCAGTGTAAGCATCATTGAGAACGATCAGAGCAGTTCTTTGAACTCCGAGGGAAGGTTCTATCACGAAAGGAACATATTTTTCTTTCTCAGCTTCATCAAAGTAAGATAGATCTTTACCTGATAGATCAATATGTTGTTTTAGATCGTAATCTGTTCTTGAAGCAATACCGCAAAGTTCTCCCCAGCCGAAAGGATATTTATATTCTACATCTGTAGTAGCGTTTGAATAGAAAGCAAGTTCATCAGTTTCATGATCTCTCATTCTAAGATTTTCCTCTTTTACCCCTAGACTTACGAACCATTTATAAGTAAAATCTTTCCAATAGTTAAACCAGTCGATTTCTGTTCCGGGTTTGCAGAAGAATTCCATTTCCATTTGCTCAAATTCTCTAGTCCTAAAAATAAAGTTTCCGGGAGTGATCTCATTTCTAAATGATTTACCCATTTGACAGATACCGAAAGGTATTTTCTTTCTACTGGTAGTTTGAATATTCTTGAAATTTATGAATATACCCTGTGCAGTTTCAGGTCTTAAATATATCTGAGCACCTTCTCCTTCTATAACACCCTGTTCTGTTTTGAACATTAGATTAAAGGCCTTTGGCTCAGTCCAATCTATTTTACCACATTTAGGGCACACAATTTTATTTGTGTTGATAAATTCAAAAAGTTCTTCAGTTGGAGTATGCTCACCTGCCCAATTTTCGGGGAATATCTCAGTGTTTTTTTCTTCATTCCATTCTTCGATCAGTTTATCAGCTCTGACTCTGGACTTACACTTTTTGCAGTCCATTAACGGATCTGAAAATCCACTAACATGACCTGATGCTTCCCAAACTTTAGGATTTAGAAGTATCGCTGAATCTAATTCAACTACATCTGTTCTTTCAGTGATAAATTTCCTGCGCCAAGCTTGTTTTATATTGTTTATAAGTTCAACTCCTAAGGGACCGTAATCCCAGGTATTTGCTAAACCACCATAAATTTCACTACCAGGATATACAAATCCTCTTCTTTTCGCTAATGATACGATCTTATCTAATGTTTCTTCTGACATTTCATTCTCCGTATTACCAATATAATTTTTCGATATCTTTTAGTTAAGAACTACCAATATAATTTTCAAATAATTATTTTCATATTACCAATCTATAATTTTTTCTTTGTGTTCGTCTTTATTGTTTTCTCTCTCGATCTTTTCAATGATCTTACGAGCTCTTTCATTACCCAATTCTGCAGATCTTTTGTATAGAATTAATCCTTTCTTTCGATCTTTAGCGATATACTCACCATCCTCATCTTTTCGTGAGTAATAAATTATTCCTGTTTCAAGTAAACTTTCTGAATAGTACAAAGGTTGTGATGAAAGTTCTTTAAATAACTCCAGAGCTTTTTCCTTATCATATTTTGCAACAGATCTGGCTTTTTGAAATTTAATTTCCACATTTTCAGGGTCATCGACTAAAAGTGTATCGTAAAAAGCTACTGCATTCCTATAGCTGTAAAAATTGTAGAACGAATCTGCGATCTTTTCATAAAGATCTATAAATATTTCTTTTGGAACAAAACCAACATCTGCTTTGCTATTAATGTCCTCATATTTATTCAATGAGGTCAAGAAATTCTTAACAGCCAGTGAATCATCATGTTTTACACTGTAAACATATCCAAGATTATAATATCTTTCAGGTTCAGCAAAAATATTTTCAGCCTTCTTGTCTGAAAATGAAAGCTTTTTGATTCCCTTTCTTCTCAGAAATGTAAAAAGATCAGATGCAAGATTAGATCTTTTATCATCAAACAGAACTTTGCCATTTATAGCATTGTATTCTTCAGTTGTTGAAAGGATTCTTTGCAATGATAATTTACTGTTCTCATTCAGAAGGTTCATTATCATTTCCATAACAGAATACCCATTGATCTCCATTCTCTTTGGATTTCTTTTCTTGTCGTTTCTGAATTTATAAGCGAAGTCATTATACTTTGGATTGTTAACATTATAACTGCTCTCTTTGATGAAGATCAAGCTGTCAGCATTTTCTGCTAACTTAGTAAGTGTCTTGTTGTCATCCCACCCATAAGTGCCAAGGAAATGTCCTTTGAAATTGTAGAATGTCATCTGAGGTAGTACTGATTGAACGTCATTATTCTGTACTGGCAAGAAAAACGCATCAATCACACCAACCGGAACAGTTTTGATCGAATCGTCAGACATATATTTTTCTACATCAAGAGAGTCGATAAGGCATATGTTTTCTCTGAACCTGAGTAATTGCTTACTTAGATTTGATGCATCATAGTACCATTCAGTTCCTATAATACCACAACCTTTTTCTAAAATAACATCTGTAAAACCCGCAACAGATTCCTTTCCATCTGAATTTAATGGAGCTAAGATCCCAAAAGTCTTATAATTCAATGAATCAACCGCATATTCAGCCATTTTTCTACTCAGCGTGTAAGAAGTAGTATTCAACTGGAAAATATTCTGTGATATGGAAGAAATATCCCTCATCGAAGCTGTAGGGGATACCAATGGTATTTTTTTAACTGAGGCAATTCCTGCAAGAGCAGAAGTTGCATTAGAACGCAACTCGCCTATGATCAGATTATATCTGGAGGATTTAAGCCTCTCAGTCACTTTTTTTACCATTGTAGTGATACTGCTTTCTGAGTTGATAACGTCTAGTTTTACCGATTTTCCATTCTTTAATTTAATCTTTTCAACTGCGTATCTTATACCTCTCAGTATGTCATTACCAACATCTTTATCTTCGCCTGTTAACGGAAGTACAACGAGAATTTTAATAGAATTTCCTGCAGCAGCAAGTTCTTTTAAGATTTCTTTGTTAACGATCTTGTCAGACAATTCCAAATAGTCGTCATCAGACAGTAAAAGCTTAATAACAGCATGGAGTATTTCTTTAGAATTCTTGGCTAATTTGTTATTAGTCGAATTTAGTAAATTTACAAATATGTTCGTCGCAGTAGTCGTATTCAATAGCTTTAATTCACTTAAAGCTATGTAATACAATGTTATATCTTTTTGGTTAAAATATGGAGTTTTGTCTAATAATTCTAAAAGAATTCTACGGCTTTTTCGATATTCTCCAACTTCGTAGAAGCAAACGCCACGGAACATGATCAATTCATCATAGTTTTGCAAAGTGTTATCTAGTCTTTCAGTCAAATCAATAACTCTTTGGTAGTAACCACTATCATATGATATCTTTATCTTTTCCTCAAGGTCGATCGAGAAAAGCATGGATATTGTTAAGATCAAAACTAGAACTAAATATTTCATAATGCTCCCTTATTAATTCTACTCTACAGTAACACTTTTTGCCAGATTCCTAGGCATGTCAACATCCAATCCTCTGGCAGTAGCGATATAATAGGATATTAATTGAAGTGGAATAACAGTTAATATAGGCATTAACAGATTGGTTGTATCAGGTATTTTGATAACATAATCTGATAAAGCTTCTATCTCTTCATCACCGTAACTTGCAATAGTGATGATGACCCCATTCCTTGCCTTAACTTCTTTCATATTCGTGATAACTTTTTCATAGATCGCATCTTTTATAGCAATGAATATCACAGGCATATCTTTATCTATCAAAGCGATAGGACCGTGCTTCATTTCTGCTGCAGGATAACCTTCTGCGTGAATGTATGATATCTCTTTAAGCTTTAATGCACCCTCTAAAGCAACTGGGAAATTAAAACCTCTACCAAGGTAAAGAAAATTCTTAGCATCTTTAAATTTTAAGGCTATTTCTTTTACAACTTCAGAGTTGTCAAGTATTGAATTTACAAGTGTCGGTAATAATTTCATTTCTTTTACTATTTTGTATCCTTCTCTGAAAGACATGTTTTTATGTCTTGCAATATCAACTGTGATCAAAGCCAGAGTCATAACTTGAGAAGTAAATGCTTTAGTTGAAGCTACTCCTATCTCTGGTCCCGCGTGTAGATACACTCCAGCATCGGTTACTTTTGATATGGTTGAACCAACAACATTACAAAGTCCGATAGTATATGCTCCTTTTCTCTTTGCTTCCTTCAAGGCTGCAAGAGTGTCTGCCGTTTCTCCGGATTGAGATATTGCGATAACAACTGTTTTTTCAGTAATAATTGGGTCTCGGTATCTGAATTCGGATGCATATTCGACCTCAACAGATATATTTGCGTACTCTTCTATCATATATTCCCCGATCAAAGCACTATGCCAACTTGTACCACAGGCAATAATATATATTTTCTCGGCATTTATAAGAGCATCATATACTTTTGGATGTTCTTTAAGACCACCAAGATTAGTCGTTCCCTCATCAAGAAGAATTCGACCTCTCATAGTATCAATAAGAGTTCTTGGTTGCTGGAATATTTCTTTAAGCATAAAATGATCAAAACCGTCTTTTTCGATATCCTGAAGTTCAATATCTATCTTTTCAATATTCTTTTTAAGCACTTTGTTATCAAGATTTTTATGGATTACTTTATTTTTTGAAATTATCGCAATTTCTTTATCTTCGAGATATACAACATCATCAGTCTTATTTATGATAGATGAAGGGTCTGAAGCAAAATAATTTTCATTTTTTCCAATACCAACCAAAAGGGGGGAGCCTAATCTTGCAGCTATCAATTTATCTGGTTCATCTACATGATAAACTCCGATGCCATAAGTCCCCTGTACCTCTAAAAGCGCTTTATTTACGGCATCTTCAATGCTGTCAGTGTAAAAATATTCGATTAGATTTACCAGTATCTCAGTATCAGTTTCTGAATAAAACTTATATCCTTTGGATTCTAATCTTTTTTGCAATGTTATATAATTTTCAATAATTCCGTTATGGACCAGGTAAATCTTTTTATTGTTAGAAATATGAGGATGTGAATTATTAACACTTGGTTCGCCGTGTGTTGCCCATCTTGTGTGTGCGATACCAATATTTCCAATTACCGAATCGTCTATGATCTTTTCAAGATCGATAATTTTGCCGATACTTTTTTTCATTTGGCGTGTTTTTGTTTTTTCATCATAAACCACAATGCCTGCTGAATCATAGCCACGATATTCAACTCTTTTTAGACCTTCGACTAAAAAATTAACGCAATCTTTCTTCCCTATATATCCAACTATTCCACACATTTTTACTCCGAGATGATGTTCTAATATACTTTATCTATATACCTGACATGACGCTTTATACACTCCGTTAATATATAGGAGTGTAAATATAGTCTCTATTAATTCTTAAATCAATACAGAATATATAAATATTAATAGGGTAATCTTTTGGGGTGTATTGACTTACTCACTAAGAAAAGGGTGTGCTTAATTTCCAGTTAATAAATAATTTGATAATGCATTTACCACATACCCCATTTTTATATAATCAAGCCTATCTGATGTATCAAATCTAGTGTGGTATTCCTTATTCCTGTAGAATGCAGTATTCGTTATCATAAATGCTTTGTACCCCAGATTCCAATAATTCAAATGATCGCTGAAATCAATTCCCGGTAGAGAAACAGGTGCTGCAAGTTGTATGCAATTTATTTGATCCAGGGCTTCGGCATGTTCCTGAAAATCATCAGCAATACTTGATGAGTAAAAATTTGATATTGCTGCTATGAAATTTCCTTTCGATGGATAGAGGAGTTTGAAAATACTTGATGGATAATCCTGTTCTTCATTTTCTGTGTAATATCCTATCATATCAATTGCGATCATCTCTTTTACAGACCAATTATTCTCAACACCATACTTAGCAAATTGATAGCTACCCATGTGTTTAGTTCTGAAGTTAGGAGGCTCTTCAAGTGTAAATGAAACGAATATTATTGTGAAAGGGATCGAATCTGATTTGGAAACAATTCTTATGGTTTCAATTAAACCTGCAACTCCTGATGCATTATCATCGGAAGCAGGATACTCACCGCAGGAATCATAATGTGCACCTACAATGATCACTTCTTCTGACCTGCCCTGCAATTTGCAATATACATTTTTATATTCAGTATTATTTACTTCATAAGTTTGGAACTTTGGTTCCATTCCGAATTCTTTAAATTTGCCGGCAATATAATTGGCTGATGAATCCAGATTGTCAATTTGATTGAAATTTCTTCCATCCAAACTGTCTGCGAGGAAGGTGACAGTCTTAAGTAAATTTTCAGGTACAGCTTTTTCCTTTATCAATATGTCCGGGCTGCAGGATAGAGATATCAATGCTAATAAAATAATTGGAACAATTTTCATTTTTACCTCTAATTTTATTGCACTTAACTGGTCAGATAAACGTATTAAATGTCGTCTAGTCTTCGTACAGCATCAGTAATGAAATATTAATGTATTTGTATAATTACTAATTTGCAAGGATATAATTATCGTTTAGGAATGCAAATATGCGTTCCTTTTTTTATTTTAATTACATATATTTAACCATAATTAAATCACTATCCGGAGGAATCTTGAAAAGAAGTTTGATAGCAGCATTATTAATCGTAGTGTTCATTTTTATTGGTTTTCAATTAGAAAAACTTGAGAAGAAGCCTAAATATATCTTTCTTTTCATTGGTGATGGAATGGGGCTTTCCCATGTAGCTCTTACTAATGCAATGACAGATAAAAAACTCACTATGTTAACATTCCCAACTACAGGTTCAACTACTACTTTTGCAGAAGACAGATATATCACAGATTCAGCAGCTGCGGGAACAGCATTAGCGACTGGAAAAAAAACTTCATGCGGAACAATTTCCCAGGACAGTTCTCATACACGAAATATCACTACAATAGCTGAATTAGCAAAGAAAAAAGGAATGAAAGTCGGTATCGTTTCAAGTGTAAGTATTGATCATGCAACTCCAGCATCTTTTTATGCTCATCAAAAGAATAGAAGTCAGTATTATGCTATAGCTAAACAAATGGCTACGAGTAACTTTGATTATTTTGGTGGTGGATTTGCTAAAGGAAATCGTGAAAAATATGGTCCAAGTGATATTGTAGCAAAAATGGATTCAGCTGGTTACAAAATGCTTACCAAAAGGGAAGAGCTTGTAAACTCAAAGTCTGAGAAGGTATGGGCATACAATCATACAACTGATTACAGTAAAGCACTTTATTATGAAATAGATAGGCCTAAAGATCATATAAAACTTTCAGAATTTACAAAATTTGGTATTGAACATCTTACAAATAAAAAAGGTTTCTTCATGATGGTGGAAGGTGGAAAGATCGACTGGGCTTCTCATGGTAATGATGGAGCTTCTATGGTACAGGATCTATTAGAATTTGACAGATCTATTGCTGAAGCAGTAAAGTTCTACAAAGAACATCCTAAAGAAACTTTAATCATCGTAACAGCTGATCATGAAACTGGTGGTTTGGCTATGGGAAATGCTTTGACAGGATATGGAAGTTCATATAAACTACTGAATTATCAGAAAATCTCGCAAGATTTCTTCTCCGATAAAGTAATTTCATGGAAAAAAGAAAAGAAAATTACCTACGAAATGGCTATGGACAGCTTGAAAGTATATTTCGGTCTGGGAGATAAAGAATTGAATCCTGACCTTGAACTTATTGAGTATGAAACAAATCTGTTGAAGAATGCTTATGATTATTCAATGACCGGAGAATCTAAAATGGATAAATATGAAGCTTATAAATTATACGGTGGTGGAGATCCATTCACTAATATTGTTGTTAAAACTCTAAATACGAAAGCTGGAATAGGTTGGCCGACTTTTGGACATACAGCTTATCCGGTTCCAGTGTTTGCAATAGGGCAGGGGTGTGAAGATTTTGTTGGTTATTACGATAATACTGATATTCCAAAGAAGATAATTGAATTAAGTGGTTTAAAAAAATAACTTAATAGATAACATTACTTCATCATTTCGATATCAGCTTTTATTTTATCTGCACAATCAGGACAGAAACTGTGTGAAAATTTCATATCTGTTTTATCTGCAATAAAGTTATCAATTTCAGTCCAACTATGTCTATCATGAACATCAATGTTTGATGTCCTTACTTTTTTACATGAGCTACAAATAGGCATATAACCACTGAGTAATTTGGTAAGAGTATTTTCTAGTTGCTCCTGAATATCACATTGTTCTTGTTGGATCTTTTTAATCTTCCGCACAGAACGGTCAACAAAAAATCCATATCCAACAATTAACAGGAATATAGCCATTCTCATCCACAATTCATTAAACTCTGATGGAATAACTTCAAATTCAAACTCCCCATATAAAAAATAATGGACAGATGAATCAAAAAACCAATAAGAAAAAGCGATTATCATCGCTATTAATTTATAAAAATCATTTTTTAATAATGTGATTATTATAAAAACTAGCCTTGTTTTTAAGTATGATAGCTATTTATTTAGTAAACTCATATGATATAATTCTTATTTCAATTGTGATTTTAAAAAAAAAGTAAAAATATTTATTGAGAATATCACGTTTTACTACTTCTCAGCACTCTAATTATACGTTTCGTCGGTTATTTTGAGGATAATTGCTGTTTTGTTATAAATTTGTATCATCAAACAAATAATACAACAGCGATTGATAAGGATGGAAAATATCTTTGTTTTTGATCCAAATAAATTATAAATAACAATTTAAAAAAGGAGTGTAGGTTATGAATGAAAAAGTAATTAAATACATTAGATTGATTTCATTCGCGCTTTTAGTGACATTTGTACAAACTGATCTTAATGCCCAATCAATTTTTGAAACAATCCAAACAGGAAATTTTGTAAAAGTAGAACAGATGCTTCTGGAAAATAAAGGATTGGTTGATTCTCTAAAAAGTGGGTATTCACCTCTTTTATATGCATCTGTTTTAGGTAAGGATAGTATTGTTAATCTTTTATTGCAAAATGGTGCCAATATCAATTACAAAGATGCAAGAAATGGTTGGGAAGCTCTACATTTTGCTGTTGCCGCCAACAAGATATCTACTCTTCGTTTATTGATAGACAACGGTGCGGATCTAAATAGTTTAACGAATGAAAATAAAACGGCTCTGCACATGGCCACATATTATAGTTATTACGATTTATGTTCCTTTCTCGTTGCAAATAATTGTAATTTAAATGTACAGGATACAAGTGGTAATACAGCATTACATATTGCTATTGAATTAAAATCAGACCGTTTAAGCAAATTTCTAATTAATGCGGGAGCTGATTTTAATCTGCAAACAGATAAAAAGAAATCAGCTATAATTCTTGCAATAGAAAATAATTGTCATGAAATCGTTGATCTATTACAGCAGAAAGGAGCAGAACTGCCAAAAGATAAAGAACTAATGAATAGACTTCTGCATTCAGCGGTTTGAAATGGATTTCAAGATATTTCAAAAGAGCTTGTTAAGAAAGGAGCTGATCTTACAAGCCTGGATGATAAAGGTAGAAATTTATTACATAATGCTGCAATAAGTGGAAATCTGGTATGGGTAAAGAAGCTTGTTAATTTAGGGTGGAATATTAATAAAACTGATTATACAAACCGTACTGCTACTACATTGGCATATGATTGGGGGTATAGTGATGTTGTTAAGTTTTTAAAAGCCAATGGGGGAGTTCTTTCCAAACCTAATATTGTTGAGATTACTGGTGATGTTAAATCTGAGATTGAAGTTACATATATAGCAAATATGGGTTTCATAGTTTCCTCAGCTTCAAAAACCGTTATGATCGATGCTCTTTTCGGAACTTCAAGTTCATATTTATTTCCATCGACAGTTGTTATTGATAAGATCAATCAATTAGAAAAGCCCTTTGAATCAGTTGATCTTATGCTTCTAACCCATACGCATTACGATCATTTTTCAGCTCCAATGGTTGCAGAGTATTTAAAGAAAAATAGCAGTGTGAAAGTTGTTTGTAATCAATCAGCTTTATCAAAGTTAAATGAAATTGAAAATAATAAAGTTGATGCTTCACGTATAGTCGAGCTAACTCCTGATCTGTATAAATCTATTGATACCACAGTAAATAATATTGATGTAAAAATTTTAAGGTTAAGGCATACAGGTGATAATGGACGATCTGAAAATTTAGGTTTTCTATTCGATTTGGATGGTGTGAAAATATTGCATGTTGGAGATGCTACCGGA
>JAQICF010000203.1 GCA_027858795.1 Candidatus Delongbacteria bacterium
GCTTTTTTTATAGCCGGAGGAATCACAGTGTTTGCGAAAAAAGAAGCGATCTTAAAATTTCTAGGTGCAAAAACTCCTAAATGGATATCTTATCCTGTAGCTTCAGTTTCAGGTGGAGTTCTTGCGGTTTGTTCATGTACGATATTACCTTTATTTGCAGGTATTTGGAAACGAGGTGCAGGTATTGGCCCTGCAACTGCATTCTTATATGCCGGACCGGCTATTAATATCGCTGCAATTTTTCTAACAGGAACAGTTCTAGGTTGGGAATTGTCTTTTGTAAGACTGGGATTTTCAGTAGCAGGAGCTATCATGATCGGTTTAATTATGTCAAAGTTATTCGGTGAGAATGCGGAAAAAAATGAGATGCCTGTCAATGAAGAGAAAAAAGTTGCTTCAAATTTATCAGTTGCTATGTTTTTCTTATTACAACTGGCTTTTTTAGTGATCGGTGGATTACCAATAAACCCTATTCTTAAATATTCATTACTAATATCATTTGTAATTGCTTTAATATACTTAGTTTTTATGAAATTTGATAAAGATCACAACAAAGAGTGGATCGTTGAAACATGGGAATTTACTAAGAAGATATTACCTTTCCTATTTGCAGGAGTTTTCTTAGCTGGAGTTATATCGAAGACATTGCCAGAGGAAGTAGTAAATGATCTATTAGGTGGCAATAGAATGTTCTCTAATTTTTTCGCATCAATATTCGGTGCATTTATGTACTTTGCAACACTAACTGAAGTTCCTATTATACAATCGCTAATGTCACTAGGAATGGGTAAAGGACCTGCTCTTGCGTTATTCTTAGCAGGTTATTCGTTAAGTTTACCTAATATGATTGTACTAACAAAGCTAATGGGTGCGAAAAGAGCATTTACATATTTTTTCATGATAATAGTGTATTCAGCATTAGCAGGATTCGCATATGGAAATTATATGTTCGTTAATTAATTGACAATTAAAAAATAGAACAAAATGTCATATTCGGACTTGATCCGGATATCCACTGGGAATAAAAGAATGGATCCCCGTGTCAAGCACGAGGATGACAAAAAAGAATAAGGAGTGTAAAATGGAAATCAAGATTCTGGGAACAGGTTGCAGGAAATGCAATACTTTGGAAGCAAATGTAAGAGAGGCAATTGAAGGATTTGATGAGGATATCAAAGTTATAAAGATATCTGAGATAGGGGAGATAATGTCTTACAATGTTCTGATGACGCCTTCATTAGTAATTGATAAAATGCTTGTTTCATCAGGTAAAGTTGCATCAGTTGCAGAGATCAAAGAAATGATACTAAAACACAAATCTTAAGTTAGGAGATAACAGTGAACAAATTTAAAAAGCTATTAATTCTTACAATATTCATTATTTCAATATCAGCTTGTGCTGAAAATCCTAAAGATCAGGCTTCGGTTAAAATAGATACTGCGAAGGTTGAAAAATTAGTTGAAAAGACTGAAGTGACTAAAGAAATAAAACAAAAAGAAAAACCTATAGTAACTTTTATTGAGTTAGGTTCCACAAACTGCATTCCATGTAAACAAATGCAACCGATCATGAAAGCTATTGAGGAAGAGTATCCATCTCAAGTAAAGATTGAATTTATTGATGTATGGACTACGAAGGGTAAGATCGATGGTAGAAAATACAATGTTAGAGTAATCCCTACACAAGTGTTTTTAGATTCACTGGGAAAAGAATACTTTAGACATGAAGGGTTTTTTCCTAAAGATAAATTAGTTGAAGTGCTAAAAAAGAAAGGTGTAAAATAATATGGATGCTATATTTCTGTATTTGTATGAATTAATGCAAGGAAGTGCTTTGATCGCAATTTTTGGAGCTTTTCTCTGGGGAGTTGCGAGTATTTTATTAAGTCCTTGTCACTTATCTTCGATACCTTTGATAATTGGTTTTATTAATGGGAAGAAGAATGAGACCGTAAGTAAAGCATTTTTTCAATCACTATTTTTTGGGCTTGGAATATTAATTACAATAGCAATTATTGGTATAATTACAGGAATGATGGGGAAAATGCTGGGTGATCTAGGAGTCTGGGGTTATATTTTTCTTTCTTTATTTTTTATTATTTTTGGGCTTATTCTGCTGGATGTACTTGAAATGCCTAATTTTAATAGTCCTTCTTTAGCAAGATTTACAAAAAAAGGATTTATGACATCGTTTCTTGTTGGTTTGATCTTCGGTATTGGGCTAGGACCATGTACTTTTGCTTTCATGGCACCAATGCTCGGATTTGTTTTTCAAGCCAGTACAGATAACCTGACTTATGGAATACTTCTACTATTCTTCTTTGCGTTAGGGCATATCGGAGTTATTGTTTTTGCAGGTACTTTCATTGAGTGGGTTGAAAAATATTTAAAGTGGAGTTCAGGATCGAAAAAGACTATGATACTAAAAAAGATCTGTGGAATTATAGTCATTATTGTAGGATTGTATAATATCAAAGATATCGTTAGAATATTAAACGGATAGAGTTAAGGATTTCATCATGTTTAATTACAAAGAACTTAAAATATATATTGAAAAACATCTTTTTTTTGATGGTTTAGAATTTCTTATTCTCTATGTAGGTAAATTCTATATCAAAATTCATAACGATGTTTTATGTATATTAAAAAAGGATTAAATATATGAAAGAAAATAATTCAGGGATAAGTTTTTTTGAAAGATACTTAACAATATGGGTGATTCTATGTATGATGGTTGGAGTATTAATTGGAAAATATTTACCAATTATACCAGAATTTCTAGGTAAATTCGAGTATGCAAAGGTTTCAATTCCAATAGCTGTTCTGATATGGCTGATGATCTATCCCATGATGATGAAAGTTGATTTTGCCAGTATTAAAAATGTAGGTAAAAATCCGCACGGACTTTATGTTACCTGGGTAACGAACTGGCTGATAAAGCCATTTACAATGTATTTAATTGCATGGTTTTTCTTTTTTATAGTTTTTAAAGCATTTATTAAACCTGAACTTGCGAAAGATTATCTGGCTGGAGCGATCTTATTAGGTGCTGCTCCCTGTACAGCTATGGTGTTTGTGTGGAGTCACCTCACGAAAGGTAATCCAGCTTACACAGTTGTTCAAGTGGCAACTAACGATCTTATAATTCTGATCGCTTTCACTCCGATAGTAGCAATTTTACTTGGAATAGGTGGCTTTACAGTACCATGGGATACACTGCTTTTATCAGTTATTCTTTTTGTTGTAATTCCATTAGCAGGTGGAATGATAACAAGAATAAGTGTGATAAGAAAAAAAGGAGAAGATTATTTCAACAAAAGATTCATTCCTAAATTCAACGATATTACTATAATTGGACTTCTTCTAACACTGGTAATAATCTTCTCATTTCAGGGAGAAGTGATCCTTAATAATCCATTTCATATAATCCTGATAGCTGTTCCTTTGACGATACAGACTTTTTTAATTTTCTTCATAGCTTATTTATCTAGTAAAAAATTAAAACTAAGACATAACATCGCCGCTCCTGCTGGGATGATTGGTGCCTCAAACTTCTTTGAACTTGCTGTTGCAGTAGCTATATCTTTGTTCGGACCAACTTCTCCGGTAGTTTTGGCTACAATAGTAGGCGTTTTGGTTGAAGTTCCAGTCATGCTTACACTTGTGAAAATAGCTAATAAAACAAAAAATTGGTTTCCATCAAAAAATTATGAATAAGGAATGTGAAATGAGTGATATTATTTGTTACTGCAAAAATATAACTAAGGATGAAATAGAGAAAGCTATTGATAATGGTGCTGATACGATTAAACGAATTCAGAAAGAAACTCAAGCCTGTACGGGGAATCAATGTAAAGAACTTAATCCTAAGGATGTTTGTTGTTCTACTGAAATTTTAAAAATGATAGCAAAGAAAAAAGGTTTGAAAGATATAAAAGGAAGTTCTTGCTGCTGTTGTTAAACAAAACGGTTATTGTTTAAATAATCCCGAGTAATTTTATCCCGTCATAGAACAGAATTATTGCAAAGACCCATAAAATTCCACCAAGAAACCTGATCGTGTATAAATAAACTTTATCATTCAGAAATGATTTTGACCTTCCTACAAGTATTGCTATGAGGATTTTAGATCCAAAAAGAAGACCATAAAATCCACTTAAAAATGAAATTAAAGTAATGATATTAATTTGTTTAGCTTTTATGATTATTGGTCCACCTACAGTTAACCAGAACATATATGGATTAGGGCTTGTCAAATTAACGATAATTCCTTTTAAAAAGGATCTTGATTTTGTTGGCTGTAAATCCAATTCGACATTTTTTATTCTAAAATTACTGAATCCCATATAAAATAAAAGAAAACTACCCAAAATGGATATTATCCCCAAAACGGAATTGTAAGCAGATAACTTTGAAAGAATGAATAAAGTTACTAAAACTATAGGAGCATCAGTGACAATAGGAGATAACGCAACTTTTATTCCTGCTTTAATATCAAACTGAATTGTCTCAGAAATTATAAGTGCCAGCAATGGACCGGGAGTTATACCTGCTGAAAGTCCTAATATGATACCTGCTATAAGAAAATCTATCATTGGAACTCATTTTTTATTATTTGAGCTTAGTTGTGAAATCTATCAATTGAATAATCAATTTGCAACTTGATTAATAGGTGTTGATTTTATATATTAGTAGAGTAACCAAACATAATTGTGACCAAAAATAAATATTAAAAGAAAAATTAATGAATAATTTTATCAATGAAGATATCATGTATTTCCATATACTTCTGTTGTCACTATGTTTGAATTTTATTTTTATTCTTAAATGGACGAATAAATCCAGATATTTGAAAAATAAAAAAGCATTGATAGAGAGTAAAGATAAATATAAATCTTTGGTGGAATCTCTTTTAGAAGGAATAGGGATTGTCGATGAAAATGAGAATTTTACTTTTGCGAATAAGGCAGGAAATGAAATATTTGGATGCGGTAAGGAGAAGCTGGTTGGTAAAAATTTGAAAGAATTTACATCTGAGGAAAACTATAACTTTATTTTAGAAAAAACTCAGCATAGAAAACAAGGGAAAACAGAAGTTTATGAACTTGAGATAACTGGTTTAGATAAGGTAGAGCGTACTCTTTTAGTAAAAAGTTCACCTGTTATAGATGATAAAGGTAACTACAAAGGTGGATTTGGCTTGTATTCAGACATTTCAGATCAGAAAAAGCATGAATTGAAACGTGATAAGATAATAGATGAATTAGAATCCAAAATCATTAAAGGAAAGCGTATAAAAAATGGATTTTTGCCTATTTGTGCTTCCTGCCATAAAATTAGAGACGAAAATAAGATATGGCATCCAATAGCAGACTATCTCACAGAAAATACTGATATTAAGTTTAGTCATTCAGTTT
>JAQICF010000079.1 GCA_027858795.1 Candidatus Delongbacteria bacterium
AAACATCAGATGTTGAAGCAAAAATTATCTTCGATTTATCCAGAATACATTTCTGAACAATATTTCTTAGCATTAAATAATTTTCATCTAAAGTTCTTAGAGCATTTGTATAGCGTGGAATTTTCTGTGATGCTAAATGTATGATAATATCTGCATGATAATCTTTTAATATCAATGGATTGGCTATATCACCTAAGACAAATTCAAAATTTGGATGATCTTTAATATCTGCAATATTTCGTTTTAATCCATAACTTAGATTATCTATTCCTATAACGATATGATTCCGTTCCAATAAGGCTTTCGAAAGATTTGAGCCTATAAATCCTGCTGCACCTGTTATAATTATTTTCATGCTTAATTTTCTCCGGTTTCGATTTGTTTTTTGTAAATGATGAACATATTATTTACAAATACTTGTGATAAATTATTTTCAGAGATATAGTTTCTATAAAATTCATAGTAATGTGCTGTAGTTCTTTCAAATCCGTCTTCTGTCCAATAGTTCATATTTTTAGCAAGTGGCCAAAAATTACCTCTTGGTGATTGAATGGGTAGAACGATGATATTAGGCTCAGATTCAATAACTTCTTTTTTGAGTTGTTCAAATCCTAGAATAACATCATGGGTTTCAGAAATGATAGGCTTGATATCAAGTAAGTAATAAAACATAGGCATTGAAACAATAATAACCCTATCCTCATTTGAGATGATTTCTTTAGCTTTATCCATAAATTGATCAACGACTTGAACTCTTTGAGGGAATGAATAAATTCCAAATAACTCAGGAGATTTAAACATTGTATTTATGTATTTTTCAGAAAGATCTCTGTAAGGAGTGTAATTTGTTGTAATGAATAATACTGACATCGTTAAAATTATAGGTAAAGCTATAATTTTAAAGTTCACTTCTGTAGATTTTGAACTCATAAGAGATGATATCGTAACAACAGTCATGCTTAATAGTCCAAGAGAGAAAACGCCTGTGTACAGGCTTAATCCTGATCCAGCAAAAGATATTATGAAGATAAATAACGCAATAAATTTTATCATAATAAATTCTTTGCTCTGATCCCGATCAAATAAAAGCATTAGCAATTCAGAAGAAAGTAGAATTCCTATAAATAAAAAATGACAATTTGCTCTATCCTGTAGGTAAAAAATAAAAAATAATGATAGAAATATAACTAACAATATATTTAGTTTTTTGATTTTATTGGAGAGGAATGATGCTGTTAACAACACTGTTACAGGAACAAAGGACCCCTTAATAACAATAATTGTATCACTCATATATTTTCCGATAAGATTTAGTGCGGAATAGTTTAGATTTGAACTGCTATTTGCTTTACCCATGAGTAATTGTATCATACCCCATATCGATAATCTGTTGTGTTCATATAGCAGATCACTCGCACCGTTAATCAGAAATAATAATAAAAATCCAGCAAGAATGGTTGTAAAAATAGATAAATAATAATATCCGGCGTCTTTCAATTTATTTTTATTATCAGTAAACACATATAAATAGATCGCGTAAAAGAACAGGATCAAAACATAGGTAAACTTTAGGTGAATCGAAATTCCGGCAAAAATTCCGCTTAGGATTAATAAATATTTTGAGTTGTCTTTGCCCGTATGATAAAGAGATAATAGCCATAATGATATTAAAGAAGTAACAACCGGAAGATAGTAATAATTCATTACAGAATATATTGCAAAATATCTGTGGAAAAATAAGAACGAGATTAGTGTTATAAAGAACACTGTTTTTTTTGGAAAATATTTTGAAAATAACAGATAATTCAAAACAGGGATAAATGGTAAAAACATTAAATAACCCAGTCTTGACCACAGCAATAATGGAGTACTGGATATCGATAACCATAAACCATTGATAAAAGATGAACCCCAAATAAGATCAGCATTGTCATTTAAGTTTCCGTGTAAAATCCCCCATGATTTAGCTATCTGCCATCCTTCGTCGGTTATATCAAATCCTAAATTATAAGTTGAGGACAAAAATAAGAAACCAATATTCCACAATAAAAAAGGATAAATTGAATTTTTATGTTTCTTCTTTAAAAGATATAAAGATGTGAGAAATAGAACCCCCCAGGTCAAATAAGTAATAAAACTTATTCTAATAAAACTATATTCAGCTCCCGAAAGATCGGGGAAAATTAATTTTTGATTGAAAGGAGATTTCATATATATATATATGGTAATAAAAGATGACAATAATATAAACCAGTTGTTTACAAAATAATTATATATCCTTTTTATTTTAAACATATATATATATGCCCTTATGAAAGTTGTATTGAATATAAAAGAGAGAAATAAAAAAAGCCAATCAAAAAGATTGGCTTTTACAAAATTGATTAGCAAGTAATACTAGTTATGCCATACAACTGTTTGACTAGTAATATCTGTCGTTGGTTTGTAACCAGGCGTACCATCACCAAGCACTGTAACCTGTAAAGTAGTAAGACTAGCAGTATAACCAGCAGGTGGTAAAATACTCAAATCACCTAAATCAGGAAATAATTGGCTTTGTGAATAGAAAGTACCAGCGGATTGTGCTATTGTAGCTGCATAGTTAATAGCAACTTTTTCTTTTGAACTTCTGATGTATTGGTTATAAGCTGGAATAGCTACTGCTGCTAAAATAGCAACGATTACCGCTACAACTAGAACTTCAATTAGTGTAAAACCTTTTCTCATTTTTGTCACCTCCTTATGTTTTATATAGATATTGGCAATTGATACATTTGCCATCTTGTTAGCAACATAAGGGAAAAATATAAACTTGTCAAGTAAATTATTATTTTAAAATCAGAAATTTTGTGTTTAAAGCTCAAACAAGTAAACATCGTTTTGTTTCTTTACGATGTTAAGGCTATTGATAAACTCAATATAACCTTGTAACTTCTTTTTGCTTTCGATATTTTCAAGGTCATTCTCATCGTGATTTATATCGGTAAAGGTATGCACGAGGGCATTTGGCTTGATCAATAGATGAGTAGCCCTAAGTTTGCTATTTGGTAAGGAAGAAAAATATTTCTTGTAATCATCAGGCTCTGAGTTATCCTTAACAAGTTTAAGTAAATACCTATCTAAAGAGTATGTATCCGAATAGAATATTCTATCAACATAGTATCCTCTCCCACCGGTAAAAGCTTCATAAACAACACTATCCTCAGGAGTCTTATCATTTATATATTTAAAAAAATCATAAAGTCTGAGATATTTCTTCATGTACATATCTCTTGACCTACTGCTAAAAGGGTTGTAATCTGATAAATGAAGGTTACTGGAAAGATATATGCTGTAGTTTAAGTTGTAGATTAGATAAAAAGCTGTAATGGAATAGAAAAGGATATGAGCATATTTCCTTTTTGATTGTATTATATTTTTTAAAGCTTCAATATTCAGAATGATCAGGATCGGAATTACAGGTATAAAATATCGTATCCTGATACTGTTCGAGTACAGTGTCGCTAAAAAAACGATCAAGAATAAAGCAAAAAGATAAATGTTGGTCTTTCGCCTTTGCTTGTCAGCATATTTATAGCAGAATAGAAATGGGAGCAACAAGATCAAAAACGGGTTCAATTTTCCGTCAAACTTTAAAAAATCATGATCAACACCCTCAAAAAAGACTCTAAAAGGCAACATAAAAAGAGAAAATATGCTTTCATTACCGTTTATTATTCTGCTCATGGTTTCTCCAACAGTACCATCTACTAAATTTGCAGGCATTTCAATATTTGAAGGTATTATTGAACCGAACAACGGGAAGAAAGGGTTGCCACTATTTATAAAATTTCGGATCAACCAAGGTGAGGTACAAATCAACACGATCGATGCAAAGATCAGCATTGATTTCAAAGCCAGTTTATCATCTTTTCTCTCTCGGGCAATTATTAATCCGATAAATAATGTAAGAAAGAACACTATTATTATACCATTGTACTTAGTGCCAAAGCTTAAGCCGGCACCAACAGCGGAAATAATTAAATATTTTTTATTTGAAAGACCGCTATCAAACCACTTAATAAAATATATGATCGCTAAAGTTGAAAAAAATAATAATCCTAGATCAACATAAACCTCTGAAGATAATCTTTGGTGAATAGGTATGGTTACAAAAAGTATAAAAGATAAAGCCCCCCAATTAAAACCATACTTATTCTTAAAATATTTAAAGATCAAATATCCTGCAGCAATTAAGAACGAAGCATGAATGATTTTAGTGAATTGATCAGGTAAGCCAAACTTAAAAATAAGCATATAAAGATAGTTTAAGTTAAGCATATTCAGATCATAGTATGCGAAATAAGGTCTAAAATATAAAAAACTATTTTCAGCCCATAATTTAGCGAATGGTAGATGAAACCTAGTTGCATCACGATCGATCAAAGGTGTTAATGAGAGCCAAAATATCCACAATGTCGAGATCGTCATCATTGATACAAGAAATATATTCTTTAATTTATACTTCAAAAAACCCTCTATAAGTTTTTATTTATTGAATTTATTCGAAGTTGAGATACTTGATCCATTATCAGAGCAAAAAAGAATACAATTATTCCAGTCAAAATGGTCATTAAAGCTCCTGGAAGCAATCTTAAATGCGGACTCAGAAGATAGCCCCATATAACTTCATAAATAACTCCAATAGTAACTAAAGCAAATGAACTTGGCAGAAAAACCTTCAAAGGGTTAAATAATACAATTAGTCTCAAAATCAATAGTAAAGCATTAAATCCATCTTTTATTTGATTTACGTTACTTTTTCCTATTCTCTTGTTCGTTTTTATCGG
>JAQICF010000115.1 GCA_027858795.1 Candidatus Delongbacteria bacterium
TTTGCTGCTCCAGATGAAATATTGATAATCCTTTTTTCACAGCTGTAATTTAAAGTTCTTTCTATGAATTTCGAAGCGATTATTGTAGGTGCTATCAAGTTTACATTAAAGCTGTTAATAATTTCTTCAGAAGTATGTTTTTCTAAAGCTTTTACAGGTTTAATTGTACCTGCATTGTTTATCAGATTTATAGATTTTGCTTTTTTAATATTAATCTTTTCAAAGATATCATCCAACAGATGTTCTATTTCGTTTAGCTTATTCAGATCAAATTCAAAGTAGTTCAGATTTGTATTTAGCCCATCAGATAGAGAAATTAGTTTTGAATTCTTTGTTCTTGAAATGCAAAATAGGCAATTGTTTTCATTGAGAAGTTTCTCTGCGATCGCTTCACCCAACCCTCTTGAAGTTCCAGTAATTATATAATAGTTCATTAATTCTCCTTTTTAACACACACAACTTTTTTCATTCAAAATAAGGTTTAGTGATTTTTTTATTTATCCAATCAAATCCGAATTTAATCCTTATATCATGCCCGTCGGAGATCTCAGGTAAATTATCCTCAGAAAACCAGGCAACATCTAAACTTTCAGATGAAAGAGTTCGTTCTCCACCAATAATATCTGCTTTGAACATAAGGTGACAATATTCATTATCTTTGTGGGGATAATTAATAAATTCATAGCTCATAGAACTCCATGTTCCTAATAAATCGGTAATTTCCACTTCAAATCCGGTTTCTTCTTTGCACTCTCGGATAGCACAATTAGCAGGAGTTTCTCCCAGTTCTTGACATCCACCGGGAAGTGACCAGTAATTATTATCAGCTCTCAGGATTAATAGAACTTCATTTTTATCATTTACTACAAAAACATCGCTTCCGGATATAGGTGTTATAGGTTTCATCATTGGTCTCTAATTTTTTTCATAACTAATCCATTTTATTTCTTAGCTACGATCTCCCAGAGTATCTTCGTTTTTTCATACCTGTTCATCTCGCATTCTTCTATGTGTTCAACTTTCCAATCAGAAAAGAACTTATTTAAATCTTCTCTGTTAAAAAAACGTTTTAATTTCCCATTCAGATTATAATAATTCTCTGATAACTTAATACCCTTTCCGGCACCATAATTTGTATCATTCGTTGAATTTACTCTACAAATAAAGTAACCGTCATCATGCAAAACTCTTTTTATTTCGCTTAGTACATAGAAAGTATCCTCTACAGTAAAATATTGGATAGAGAGATCTGATATCAATATCTTAAAACTGTTATCATCAAAAGGAAAACCATCTAGCATGTTGAATTTAAATGGTTTACAATCAGGAACAAAAGTTTGAAGTCTATTGAGAGCTTTACTGCTAAAATCACAAGAGATAACATCATAACCATTCTCTTTCAAAAACTTTGAATTATGACCAGAACCGCAACCCAGATCAACAATAGGTGTATTCTCTGATAACTGTAAGATTTCATTGTGCTTGATCAGCCATCCATCGTGAGAAGGTTCTTTCAGACCAAGTTTGGAAAATAAATTATCCCAGTATTCTAATTGAGTATTCATATTGTTCATTTATATCTCTTCAAATGATTTAAATTCATTACCATCAAAGACTACCTTTAATATAATTGGCATTTTATCAACGATCGACAGAAAACAATCATACCCTATTTCAGGTTGAAAATAATTAATTATTGTACAAAGAGCTGTACCATGTGTGCCAATGACTATATTCTCATTTTTATGCTTGTTTAAGATTTTATTAATCTCAGAAACATTCCTTCTTTGTGTTTCTAACAAGGATTCTCCGTTTTCTATCTTATAATCAAAGTTATCCCATTGTTTTTTACTAAACTTAAAAAAATCATCAAGCCACATTCCAATATTTCTTTCCCTAAGATCTTCACGTACAATTATTTCTTTATCTCTTTGCTTAGCTAAAGGTTTTATTGTATCAATTGATCGAACATACGGGCTAGAATAGAAGTAATCTATGCTAATGTCTTTAAACAATTTTAAAAGTTTTTCAGAGTCTTTAAAACCTTTTTCTGTTAATGGTCTAATTAATTCATCTTCTATTGAAAAGTCTGATTTTGCATGTCTAACAAAATATAGATTTGTCATTTGTAATCACCTGTTATTTCCAAAACATTGCCATCAGGATCTTCAACATTGAAATAATAATAAGGAACCACAAGATTTAAATACATAATATTTGAAACTTTAGCGTACTTTATATTTTTAATTCTTTCGTATTCAGATTTCAAATCATCAACTTGAAAATTTAGAACAAGACTGTTCCCCACTTTTGTATTACTTTCTTTCTTCAATTCTTTAATATAATCATCACTATAGCATTCTTTAGGATTATCTAAGGACTTTAATTTCTCTAAGTCAAATTGTTTATTGTATAAAGCTAGGTTGAAACCATTCTTGAATTTAAAATTCACCCATCTATCTTCATTTTGATATTCGATAGCTTCTACAAACCGAACTCTCAATTTTACTCTCCCTTATACTTCAGCTCAACAACCCTGTTGACTTCTTGGCTAAGACTTGCTGATACAGGACAAGTATCAACCACATGCTGAAGAGTCCTTTTTTGCCTATCAGTATAATCATTATGCGGAAAAGTTATAGTCATCCTGACCTCTGCGACTCTTCTGGGATTTGCAGCCATGATTTTTTCTGTCTCAGCAACCGTTCCATCAATAGAGAATCCCTGAGTCTGAGCAGCTATACCCATTATGGTCATGATACATGCCGGCAAGGAAACTGCGAATAAATCAGTAGGTGAAAAAGCTTCTCCTTTCCCCTGATTATCTGGTGGTGCATCTGTTATAAGTTTCAAACCTGAAAGATGATGAATAGATTCGGTTCTTAAATTGCCTGTGTAAGTTGTAGTCATTTTGCTCATGTGTGGATTCCTTTATTAATTAGTCGGGTATGAGGTATGAAGTATGAGTTATGAGGTGGTTATTTAACTCGCTTTTTCTGTTTCATGGTTAATATAGAAGATGAGAGCATTTTTCTTAGTTGTTGTAATTCTTTATTTACCGAATCGTATTTTAATTTTGTAATATAATCCGTTCTATGTAATAATATCAACCAATACTCTGTTTCTCCAGCTTCTTTCTGTGATATAGCAAGTTTATGTATAAAATCAGCATCACTTTCGGCATGTCTGCTTTCTTTTATGTTTGCACCAATTGATGTCCCACTTCTTAATATTTGTTTTGATAACACAAACTCTTTCTTATCATATATCAGATATTTGTATAATTCAACAATTTTAACAGCAAAATCCAAACTCTTATCTTCAATAACCATATATCATCCTATATTTTATCTTTTAATCTTTTGACTTAACCTCATACCTCATACTTCATACCTCATACCCGAAAAAGCCTACGACTTTTTCAGCAAATAAAACGCCAGTTCAGCCGAAGACATCTGATAACTAAACTTAGGATTAAAAGGTAATGGATTCTTTTTTGTAAAGGCTCTTAAGGATTGAGGTGAAACAAACTCAATTTCCTGATCAGGATATATTTGGATAAATCCTTCAAGCTTAAACGAGATTGGAGAAACTCTAAATTTTGCTTTAACACTTTTATTTCTTTTAATGATACCTATCTTATCAAACTGCATATCTTTGAAATATGAATGAACAATATTCATAAATTCATTAACTTCGATAGAACTTTCATCATCAGTCAACTCCAACTTCTTCATATCCCCTGTAATATCTGTAATAACTCCATCTACTTCTTCTATTGCACAAAAAACAGCAACATTTCCTTTGATCTCAATCCCAAGTGTTTTCATATCTGTTTATTCCTCCAATAAGAAATCTATTATATTTTTTCTCAATATCCCGTTTCGTCCTTTTCCCCAAAGCTTATCCATAGTCAATACTATTTTTTTATAATTATCATCAATTTTTTCTAACGAACCAAATTCTCTATCCTCAGTTTCTTTGGAAGCAAGAAGATAGCTAACCTGAATATATAATTTCTCGTCGTTTTTCTCAGCAATGAAATCAACTTCAAGATTATCTATTTTTCCTACGAAAACAGTATAACCTCTTCGAAGCAATTCAAGATACACAACATTTTCAAGCAACTTTGCAATATCGTCGGCTTTGTACTTTAAAACAGAGTGTCTTATGCCTGTATCGTTACCGTAATATTTTTCAAACAATTCAAGATACTTCTTACCCTTAATATCATATCTGCCTGCTTTGTTTATTAAAAAAGCATCCTGAAGGTAGGTAATATAATTTTGAACAGTTTGGACTCCGATTTTAATATGCTGTGACTTTAAATAATCACTTATCTTCTTTGTCGTTGTTATACTTCCGGAATTATCAAAAACAAATCTTGTGATCTGCTCTAGAAGATGCACATCTCTAATGTTATACCTTGAAACAATATCTTTTAGCAATATTGTATTATATATGGAATTAATGTATTGAAATATTACTTCATCATCAAATTTAAGGTAATGAATTCCAGGCAAACCACCATATTTAAGATATAATTCAAATTCATTCTCGATTTCAATATCGTTATTTATTTTTCGGAACTTTAGAAATTCTTTAAAACTGAGTGTGAACATTGATATAACAACATATCTACCGGTTAAAAGTGTTGCAAGTTCAGAAGATAACATTCTTGAATTAGAACCTGTCAAATAAATATCCAATTCGTTTTCAGTAAGCAAAGAATTGACAGTTTTTTCCCATCCATCAATTTCCTGAACTTCATCAATAAACAAATATTTTGATTTTTGATTTCTTGGTAAAAGCTTTTTTATATATTTATGAAGATCCAAATAATCTGTAATAAAATCAAATTCTATTAGATCTTTGTTAATGTAAATAATATTTTTTTTATTTATACCACTTTCGATAAGACGATCAATAAGCATTTTCATAAAAGTACTTTTACCGCTTCGTCTCATACCGGATATTATTTTCACAACCGGTTTATCTATAAAAGGATCTATCTTTTTAAAATAATCTTCTCTAATGATCATACCAGCCTCACCCCTAAGTTTAACTTATACAAGAACCTATATCAATATAATACAATGGTTTAACTTATACAAGAACCTTTTTGTTGTTACTCGATGAATTTAAGTTATGTGAGAATGTATTCTATGCACGATAAACTAATCACTATTTTATTATTCCCTTCTCAACTATCTCCCCTACCATACTCTGAACAAAAGCCCAAAGTTCTTCCGAACCATCTTTTATTATCTCATTCTTATCAAGTATCATTTCAGAAGTGATCTTATGCTTAACCCAGTCTTTCCCATTATTATAATAATTCTGCATAATAGGTTCAAGTCTATCAACAACTCTTGAGAATTTAGCCTCAGGTGTAATACGAGCTTCAAATTCGTCCCAAAGTGAATAAAATTCTTTTGCCTGATCTTCCGGAAGTAATCCAAATATCTTCTCAGCACCTTCTTTTTCCTTCTGCTCTTTCTCAGCCTGCTTTTCAGTGTAGAAAATATAATCTCCGGCATGGATCTCACATAAGTCATGAACAAGAAGCATTTTAAGTACTTTAAGCATATCAAGATCTTTTCTGTTGGAATATTCTACTAAAGTTAATGCCATCATGCAAATATGCCATGAATGTTCTGCATCATTCTCATAAGTCTCAAGATCAAAACGCGGTGTTTTACGGATAATATCTTTGATCTTATCGATTTCTCGAATAAATTCTAATTGTTGCTTAAATCTGTTGTTCATTTTACGTTATCCTAATAATAATTTATCTTTATCAACCAATGTATGCTCACTGTAAAATCCCGTATTTTTAAATCCTATTTTATTATAAAATTTAATCGCATCATCATTATTTACTACTACATTAAGCCTAAAATACTCAATGTCTGGATTGATTTTATAAAACTTTTTCATCCAATCAAAGATAATTTGTTTTCCAAATCCATTGCCCTGAAAACTTTCACCAACTCCAATAGTATGTATAGTATTTTCCCCATACATATAAATGACACCTATAATCTCGTTTTTATAGCTATATGAACCAAACTTATTTTTGTTGCTGAGCTCTGAGAGAAATTTCAAATGTCTTGAAAGATCATTTACGACTTTCTGACCATTCTCTAATTTTTTGAAAGCAGAATTTTCAATATCCACATATTTAGCTATTAGATTTTTATCAAACTCATGGAATTTTAGATCGGTTAAAACTACTGTTGAGTGCTTCAACTTTTCAGTAAGATAAATATATTCATAACCTGTACCACCGTTATCTTCTTTGAAACCATGATTTCTGAAATAATTGATTGCATGAGAGCTATTACCTGAAAAATTTAAACAAATCTCTCTATCTTGATATCGGTTTAAAACATTTATCATATTAGTTCTTATATCAGCGAATAAAACAGAATCATTATAGTCTTCATCTAATGATAGAAAAGATATTATCTCATTGCTTACTTCACATGTAATTAAAACACCTTTTTGTTCGGTATTCTTCTTGATTACATAGTAATTTAGTAATTTATTCTCTTTGGAATCCTTTTCAAATAATTCACCTGTTTCTAATTTAATATTTTCAAGTAAAGTTATTGATTTTTCTAAATCGTTTAAAGTTCCTTTATATAGCTTCATGCTATTCCTTATCTTCATTTTTCAGCTTCTCGAAGCAGATTATTCTAACTTCATTCATTTAAATCTCTTTATTTAGCATAGGTATTTTGGTACAAGAGTATTCCTCATCTGAATATCCAAATTTAATACCTGCCTTTCCCCCATGATAATCAGAACCGCAAGTAATATACATATTATTATTTCGACACCAGTCTATTAGAATTTTTCTTTTTTCTTCACTTGCCGAATAGTGGATGCATTCATAACCATCAATACCAAGTTCTGTTCCAGCCTTTATTGTATCATCTAAACTCACTCCAAAATCAACAAGCCTTTCGGTTGGATGTGCCATAATTGCAATTCCTCCCGATTTTCTTATTGCTTCAATTGCTTCTTTTGCAGAAACATATCCAGAAAAAGTACAACCGTGACCATTTGGAAAAATTTCAGGGATTAACCTATCCCAATAATCATTAATATCTTTACATAATCCTTTTTCAATCACATAATCCCGAGCATTAAATTTATATTGCTCTCCTTTTAAAGGATTTCGATTGTTCTTAAAAGAATTATATTCATTTAGATCAACAAGCTGCTTCTTTGAAAATTCATTTATGAGTTTATTGTCTACATCTTCGCGAAGTTGAGTAACAGCATTACGATTTTTATCAGAGGCTTCAAGAATGTATCTAAAATCGCAATTGTCTTTAAAAAACAAACCTAATATATGATATATACCAATCGGTGCTGTTGCCGAAAGTTCAATACCAGGAATTACTTTTATTCGTTTATCTTCAAGATATTCCGTATTTAATACATCGTGGTCGGTAATTGATATCATATCAAGTCCTAATTCACACGCTTTATTTATGATTTCTTCCTTTGTATTTAATCCATCAGAACTAAGTGTATGTATATGTAGATCAATTCTTTTCATGTTATCTCCTTATATCTCTTTGTAATAGTAACCTATCATTTCGGCATGTTTCCATCCATCTTTCTTCCAGAAATTTATAGCTTCTTTATTTTCACAGTGAACAAATAAAAAGCAGGCATCAATACAATTCTTCCTCAATTCCTCTTTACTTCTTTTAAGCATTCTTTTAGCTATACCCTGCACTCTATATTTATTCGAGACTGCTAGATGATAGAATGAACCTTTTCTTCCATCGTGTCCACAAAGAACAGCCCCAATAATCGTATCTTCATCTTTTGCAATTGAACTCATTTTAGGATTTCGTTTTAGATAATTTAATATAACTTCAAGATTATCAAATTCTTTTGAAATAAAAAACTCCTCTGTATTCTGCCAAAGCTCCATAATTTCAGTATAGTCACTTATTTTCATTTTTTCAATGGTTATCATCTAATCCACTCCTCTAATACTCATAAACATCCAGTACATTCCTTACTCCATCAGAAATAAGCATCCGATCATCAAAGAACTTCGGAAAAATCATATATTCGCATTGATAATATGGTGATTCTGTTTTAAACAATGTTGAATTCAAGTATGCATTATCTTTATTAAAGAAATCCAGCTTGATCCCATCTGGTTTCGTTTTAGTTATGTCTTCAGCAGGATGAATAATAAGATTTTCATTTTTATCTACATAAACGCCAAGAACTGCCCTTTTCTTATTTAGTAATGTTTTGTCCAATGGCATTTGATTTGTTGCAGTAAGATAACTGGCGATCTTATCTATTTCTTCTTGAGTATACTTTACAGCAATATAATCCTTTTGGATAACTTCGACCAATTCTCCATTATAATCATAGATATTTACCGTGTAAACATTTTTGTCATTAACACCTAGGTATATCTTATCCTTGGAACTTGTAATATATGACCATTGATCAGGGATACTTGCTTTTTGTGGATCAACTTTGATTTCGTGTAACACTTTAATAGATTTAAATGAATTGTTAAGCAATACCCACTTAGTTCTAAACATCTGTTGACCGTTTTCTATAAATCCAACGAACATAAGGCAAAGAAACTTATTTTTACCTACAGGATTAACTCCAAAAATATGACCCTCACTTTGCTGATAAGATAAAAATTTTCCATCAGTATCAAAAAGTGATACTCTTGTTGTGAATCTTTCACCTACATACACTGTATCATTCTTTGCACATAAGAAGCCTATTTCCTGCATTTCACCGGGACCTGTTCCCATAGTTAAAAATGTTTTTACAAATTTTCCATCTTTATCATATTTGTTTACTCTCGGATCACGACCAATGTTTGCGATATAAATATTCTTCTCACTATCAGTTCCCAATCCATCAAGATCAAAATAAGTAAGATAATGTTCATCTTCCGGATCATTGTTGATTGTAAATTTCTTTACAGGGTTAAAATCAAGTTTCTCTACTGTTGGTGTATTCGTATTCTTATAGATTTTTACACCATCTTTTTCAGTGATAGTGCAAGTTTCTACTTTCTTAGTACAACTGATCAATAATACAAGACTGATCATAACTAATAAAACTATTATTCTTTTCATTTATAACTCCATTTATTTATTAAAATGATATCTATAGTGTTTTCTGGTTGCACTTATATAGATGATGTGGTGGATAATTTCAAATTCAAAGTAAGAAAAACGTGCTAATTATGCAATGAAAAACTACTTACGAAATGAATTGTTGTATAACCGGGTTGGTCGAAGCTTCAATTTCCTCGATATTCCCATCAAATATTATTCTACCTTCGTGTATCATAATAACACGGTCAGCTATCTTACGAACTGATCTCATATCGTGAGTGATCACAACAGAAGTAAGATTATACTTTGAATTCATATCTAAAATTAGATCATTGATGACATCTGAAATGACAGGATCTAAACCTGTGGTAGGTTCATCATAGAGAAGAACTTCTGGCCCTTGAATTATCGCTCTGGCTAAAGCTACTCTCTTCTTCATTCCACCTGATAACTCCGAAGTATGTAATTTCTCAATCCCTACCATTCCGACAAGAGTTAAATGTTCTGCAACAAGTTCTTTGATCTTAGACTTGCTTTGTTTCGTATGCTCAGTCAAAGGTAATATTAAATTTTCTTCAACATTCATAGAATCGAACAAAGCACCAGATTGAAACAACATAGCAACTCTTTTTCTCAGAGAATAAATATCCTTTTGCTTAAGCTCCGCCACATTCTTACCTTCAAATAGAATTTCCCCTTTATCAGGTTCTAACAAACCATTCAAGTGTTTAATCAGGACTGATTTACCTATACCGGATTGACCGATAACACAAAGTATTTCTCCTGCAAAAATATCAAAACTAACATTCATTAAAACATCTTTAGTTCCAAATGATTTGGATAAGTTTTTTATTGAAAATAATATTTTATTTGAATCTTCCATTATACCTGTTCTTAATTTATAACATTGTCAATGCAATTACCAAATCGGCGATAAGAATAAGAACCGAAGAAAGTACAAAAGCTTTTACAGTGGCTTTACCAACTCCTTCTGCGCCACCTTTTGCTTCAAATCCTACATAGATCCCAACGGTAGAAATTATCCCACCGAATACAGCAGTTTTTACTAGTCCAATAGTAATATCCATCATATCAAAGTAATTTTGGACTTCATTAAAGAATTCGTTAAAATTCAGATTAAAGAATATGTGTGAGATCAAGAATCCACCCATAACACCTATGAAATTTGCAAATATTACTGCAATAGGCAACATTATAACAGCTGCGACAAATCTAGGTACAGCTAGAAATTCTATTGGTTCGATCGCCATGGATTTTAAAGCATCTATCTGCTCTGTCACTTTCATTGTTCCTATTTCAGCTGCAATTGAAGCTCCATACCTGCCAGCCATAATGACACCTGTTAAAACAGGTCCTAGTTCCATTACCATCATTTTATAGACTGATACTCCAAGATAGGTCAATGGTACAAGATCTACCATTTGCTCACCTGTCTGATAAGCAGTAACTGTACCAGTGAAAAATGCAACGCTAATAATAAGAATAATAGATTTTACGCCTACTTCAAAAGCTTGATTAAAAAAAAGCTCTCTTCTCTTTAAAACAGTAAAAGTCTTTAAAAATGTACTTTTCGTTAAATTTATATACTTACCTGCTTCAACAAAGAAACTAATAAAAAATCTACCAATTATCTCGAAAATTTTCATTTATAGCTTAGTTAATTATAGTTAAGTATAGAATTTATCAGTAATTAATGTAAAAATCAAGGTAATTTAGGGATTATATCAAAAGATTAATCTTGCGCAATTTACAAAAATTTCTTATGTTCATGAGTTGATGTAATGAAAGAAGCATGATGTGAAATACTCTTGATTTTATGTGATATTAAAGATAAAAATAAATTAATTAATTTTTAGGTTATACCTATTATTAACCAAAAGGTGCTATGCGTAAATATATTTTCCATACTGATTTTCAATATTCTGTAAGCAAAGACTGCTATCTTGTTTGGTTAGAAATATTAGATGAAGACAAACACATAAATAAGTTTGGTACTAAAGAAGATATCAATGATCTGTTTTTCAAGAACAGTATATCAACTTATGATACCGTTAGTACTGATTTCTACATTCCTCATTACAAAAATGTTCGGATGTTAGATTCATATGATGAGGAATTATATCCTGAATTAGAAACAGAACTTGAACAAGTCATGTTCTTAAAGAAGTATGTAGATTGTGCTTTTGTGCCATTTCACGACTATTCATATTTTGTTAAGCAAGTTAACCTGATGAAAAACACTGATTATTCAGTGTCTAAGTCTTTTGAATTCTATACTAAGTTCAATGTGTTTGTAAGAAAATTGATCGAGAAAAAATATTTCATCCCTGGTTTTTATAGAGAAAATGATGAGTATGAATTCAGCTATTATCCATATTTCACAAATCAGATCAAACAAAAATTAAAAATATTTATGGATAACATACCATTAGTTTCAATAGTGGATAAAGGAGAAATAGAAAATAAAAAAGAGTTTATAAACAATTTACTCCGTTCTCAGATGAATTCAATTATTCAATATTTACTTACAAAAGGTGATGCTTCTGAGTATGTTGATAGGATATTAAGATCAAGTAATCTTGCTCATTTGGTTATTAAGAATGAGAATGTTAAGATATGTGATTATAACTTTGCTGAATGGAAGAACTGGGTATCTACTATTACTTCAAATTATAAATTTGTTCTAAGCTTTAGTAAAACTGATGATCAATGCTGGAGAATAAATTACGGATTAAAAGAAGAAGACAAGATCATTTCAGCCAAAGAAATTTATGAAGATAGTAATGAATTAATAAGTTTCTTTATTTCTGAGCTTATTAGAGCATCTCAGTTTACTCAATATATTAAAGATTCTTTATTATCACCTAAGCCTGAATTCGTTGATCTCACAGAACAGGAATTATTAAGATTCCTTAAGTATGATACCGCTGACTTAAAGAAAAACAGAATTATTGTGCTCTACCCTAAATTTTTTAAAGGAATTAAAAAATTAAGAGCAAAAGTTACATTTCAGAAAAGATCTTATGCTACTCTGTCAAAAGGAATGATGTCGAATCTCATATTGGACTTTAAGTGGAAATTATTTGCAGGGAAAAAAGAGATAGAGATTAAAAGGATCGAGGAACTCTTATCAGGAGACAGAGAATTTGTCAGGATCAATGATGAATATATAGAACTTGATCTGAAGTCTCTTAAACGGATTATTGCCGGACTTAAATCTGAGGAAGAGAGATTCGAAAATGGAATATCTTTTTTTGAGGCACTGAATTATGATATATCCGATGACTTTGAAATAGATAAAACACATCTTTTGGATGATCTTATGAGTAAAGATTCATCAGATGAAATTTTCAAGATCGACTCTGAGATCGAAGGATTCAATGGCACATTAAGAAAGTATCAGGAAGATGGTGTCTCTTTCATAAAATTCTTAGATAATATGGGATTAGGTGTTATCCTGGCTGATGATATGGGATTGGGCAAGACAATACAGATCATTGCATTATTACTCCTAAAAAAGCCTGTAAAACCTATACTGATTATAACACCAACGACACTTTTATATAATTGGGAACTTGAGATCAAGAAGTTTGCACCAGGGATCAAGTCATATCTTCACTACGGAGTAAACAGGAAGAAAGACATTAAAGATATTATTAAAGATTTTAACGTAATTCTTTGTAGCTATGGTGTAGTTAAACGAGACCTTGATATGTTCCTTAAATATTCTTTTGATTCGATAATAATTGATGAAGCTCAATATATAAAGAATCCGCTCAGTGATCAGGCAAAAGCTGTTAAGCAACTTATTGGGGACAATAGATTTGCTCTTACAGGAACTCCGATTGAAAATAGACTTATGGAGCTTTGGTCTATAATGGATTTTGTAAATCCGGGTTTACTTCTTGATTCGAATCAATTTCTTAAAAAGTATGAAATTCCTATCATGAAGAATGATGATGAGATAAAGAAGCAGCAGCTTTATGGAGTAATATCTCCATTTGTACTTAGAAGGATGAAAACAGATAAAAACATAATTTCAGATCTGCCAGATAAGCAGGAAACTAAGATATATCTTCCTTTGACTGACGAACAAATCCTGCTGTATGATCAAGAAATAAACCAGGTGGAAAAAGATTATGAAGGTGGCAATAGGCTTAAATCAAAGATGAATATGCTTGCAATTATTACACGATTGAAGCAGATATGTAATCATCCTGTAAACTATCTTAAAGACGGCTCAACTGATCTTTATGGAAGGTCCTCAAAATTAGATTCATTAAGACAGATGATCAAGACTATTGATCAGGAAGAAAGAAAGACATTGATCTTCACACAATTTGTAGAATCAGGCAAGTTGATAAAGTCACATCTCGAAGATTCTCTTGGGAAGGATATACTTTTCTTCCACGGAGGATTAAATTTGAATAAACGTAGAGAGATGGTGGAGAGATTTGAGAATGATGTGAATATTCCGGCAATGGTATTATCTCTCAGAGCAGGTGGTTTAGGATTGAATCTAACTGCTGCAAATTATGTATTCCATTTTGATAGATGGTGGAATCCAGCTGTTGAAAATCAAGCAGTTGACAGAGTTCACAGGATTGGACAAACAAGAAATACATTTGTATATAAATTTATTGTAAAAGATTCTCTGGAAGAGAGAATCGATGAACTTATAGAATCAAAGATAAAGCTTTCAGATGGTATAATTCCTAAAGGTGAAAGCATTATTTCTGAGCTATCTGAGAAAGAGTTCATAAAACTTATTAGGAGAATATAAGCGCTTTGGACAACGACAACAATAACGGCAATAATCATGAACAAAATTGGTGGCATTATGCTGTCTATGAGAAATTCTATGAGAATAGTAATATAACCAAATTTAATCTTGGCCGAAAGTTGTTCAACAAAAGAGCTATTACCTATTTTGAAATTGAAGATAGGACAGTAGAAGCTGTTGTATTCGATGGTAAAAAGGGATATTTTGAAATTGAGATCGAATTTAAACCAATAGCAGGAATTTTACGGCAAAAACTTATTGAACTTATTAAAGATAGAATGGATAATATCTTAGACATTATAAACGGGAAGTTCAGTAAAGAATTCTATGAATTGTTGAAAGAAAATGGAATTGAGATCTTTCCCGGATGGGCAAATTTCTCATATAAATGTAATTGTAAAAAATCTAAGAAATGTGATCATGTCGCAACTGTTTTACATAGGATAACCAATGAAGTTACTTTTAATCCAATCCTAATCTTTGCACTTAGAGGCATTTCAATTGAAAACATCTATCAAATAATTCTTAACGATGATGATTTTGAACTCAGCGAAATTGAATTACCGGAGGAACTTACAAATTCATATTACGAAGTAGGTAGTTCTCCTCATGATGAGGGAACTATTAAACTTGCAAGGTATTATGGTAATGATATTCCTTTTACAGATGCTGATGATATAAAAGATTCATACTTGAAATATTCTCAAATTTATCATGGAAAGATCAGAGATGAATTCTATGATATTTATGAAGATATAACAAAATATCTGAAGCAGAATATTAAGAAATTCTAAAAATATCCTACAACACTCAACCCTACAGAATTCAACATTCCTCCGAATTCTGTTCTACTGCTACTCCCGATAAAAATACTCGAATTTAATTTCATAGAAATATTCGAATGAAAAATATATTCAAGTTCGGGAACGATCACATCAGAGATATCATCAAGGTTCGTTATGCTGAATAGAGAAAACTTGTAATTATCCAGGAATGAATAAGAGAGCATCGTAGCTAAATAATTCTGAGCAAATCCTGACATCTCCCCTGCAGAAGTTCTTAACAATGAATTCACATCATAATCTTTATAATCTGTTTCTCCGATACCATTGTAATAGTATTCAGCCATGAAATAGATCTCATTATCAAATGTGTAATCAAAACCAGTTGCAACTTGTAAATAAAGTGAATCAGTGTCAGAGAGCTCCATTCCATCATATCTCGGATTAATTACAGCTATTTCTCCCCACCATCCTATATCATAGAATACTTCACCGGCAAAGTCTAATCCTAGTAATAATTTCTCAGGTAAACCCAGAATTTCACTATCATCTGCTTTATCTCTTATCGCTGAGAAAGAATAATCAAATCTTCCTGTATTCGATTTAACTCTGAAACCATATCTCCAGTGATCAAAATGGCTACCAGGTGATGCAATAACATTCAAAGATGAACTTTCACCAAAGTACGTTTCCAAATTAAGTGCTAAAACACCGACTTTACCAGTATTAGCATTCATAGGATCTTTTACATTCCAGATATCAATTGGATTGTAGGCATAACCTGTACCCCATGCTATTTGCTGCTTACCAAAGATAAAATCAAATTTCTCGAAATATAGTTTTACTAAGGCTCTGTCCATAACGATTTGTTCCTTGGGATAGAACGAACTATATGGTATATATGCTACCGCACTATTTGAAAATAAGTCCATAATATAAAAGTAGATTTTCTGTTCAGTAGTATCCAAACTGTCATTAAGATCATTAAGACTTCCCTGAATGATCGTTGTATATATACTATTTTCTTTAAAAGCAGAAAATGGATCTAAAGGTTGCATATTATAATTGTATATAAGATGGGTTTCCACTTTACCTTTATTTCCGATATCGTAATTACCTTCCAGCCTAAAGATAGCATTAGAGGTCGTTATTTCATCTTCTGCAGCGAAGTATGATAATTTACTTTCTAAATATCCACCTAGTTTAAGAGCGTCTTCTTGAGCGAAAGTGATTAGTGAAATGGTTAATAAAATTAAAATAATATTTTTCATAATAAATCCTTTTTGTTTTGTCGGGACGCAGATCTGCGTCCCTTACATTCCCATACGGTCGTACAGATTGGCACGACCCTACATTTATCTCTTCAATTTTCTTTCTGTGAACATATTATCATCCAGTTCAACATCATATTCGATCTTAATTGTCTTGAATATTGTTCTGGAATCTTTTAATAGATTCTTCATCTCAACTTCACCTGCAGTCCAGTATTTACCTTTCTTCTTGATATCTCTGATAGATAATTGTTTCCACAATTCTCCATCTTCATCATAGAATTCACCTGCAATAGTCAGGAAATTAGATTTATCTATCCAAATATTGAATTTACTGTAAGTATTATCTTCATCTTTTGCTTTAAATTCAAGTTTGTAGCAATCTTTTTCATCTTTGTTTTCTTCACCGATCAGCTTGTAATCATAATCCTTTCTATTATCACTCATAGACATATCTTCGTAAGAAAAATCCGAGCCATTAGCTGACTGTTTCTTCTGATGCGAAGCGATCTTCCTTACTCTATTTGTCCTGTTGGAATAGAACCAAATTTCATCTCCGTCATTAAGCATAAGTACTTTCATACCTTTGATACGCTTAGGTTTTACATATTCTATTAAGGATTTTTCATTACCGTTCATAGAGTAACCTATCATTTCTGATTCTCTTTTAGTTCCATCAGACTGATAAGATATCTCAAGATTGGTAGACTTTGAAGTTTTGAAGTTATCATTAGCTTCACTTTTATCAAGAATTTCATCAGCTGTGAGAGCGAATGCTATGTTTACTATGAATGTTAATGTTAAAATTATGTATTTCATATTAATGTTCCTCTCGTTTTATTTATTTCGAATCGGGAAGGCATGGGAGCCTTCCCCTACGAATTCGTACGGGTTCAACATTTTGAACCCTTTTAATTTTCTTTATACTTTATTTTATCCTTCAAAGATATCATTGCTGATAATAGGAAAGCTGAACTGAAGAAACATGATCCAACACCTAGAACAAGAACTAATCCCATACTTGCTAATCCTCTATGTGTCGCCAATCCGATAGAACCAAAGCCTATCATAGTTGTCAAGGAAGTAAGAAGGATCGCTTTACCTGTATGTTTAGTAACTTTATCCATTGAATTTCTACCTTCTATCATATACCTGTGAAGCATATGAACACCGTCATCAATTCCTATCCCGATTATGATTGGAAGTGCCATGAAATTATTTATATTGAGCTTCATCTTGAAAAGGTACATTAATCCCATCATCCATACAGCTCCTACCAAAAGAGGTACCAATGCCATGACAGTATATCTTATTGATCTAAAATCAAGTAGAAGAAGAACTATTATAACGATAGAACCTAAGATAACAGAAAGTGTACCTTTATCTTTAATTAGATCAATGAATATCAACATTATTAAAGGTAAACCGGTAGTTCCTTCATCTATCTTCTGGGTCTGCTCATGAAATCTCCTCAGATTCTTTTCCTCCCAAATATTTGAATTCGGATAGATGGAGATAAGTAATTTATCGTTTTCTCCACCTACGAACCTATCCTTAATACTACTTGGAAGGTTGTCAAAATGAATTATAGTAGTATCAGAAATATTGTAAAGGTAATCTCTTAATTCAGGCATGTATGCTTTCTGAAAACCTACGATCTTATCATTTATCTCACTACTTGAAGATATCTTATTTTTTATAGCTAATATTTTACTATTATCATCTTTAGTTCTTCCTGCAATTTCATCACACTTTACAACGATCTTGTTTTTCTCTCCTGAGCTTAATACAGAAAGTTCTCCTATCTCAACAACATTAAAATGCAACCTTTGAAGTTCTTCCTCGATCTCAACAATTACATTATCATCCACTTTTTCAGGTGGTGTTTGCTTAAGAACATTATCTCTATATTTGTTTAATATTTTTTGATTTTTTATCTGCTGTTCTTCTTCAACGAAATATTCTGTAATAGCATCAATTCTACCAATTATTTCAGTTTTGTCGGCCATTTTTTTTAATTTCTTCACCTTTAATCTACATGAATCAAGGTTATTTACTGAGATCATTGCAAAATCAGGAGATATCTCAAGCTTTTCGATTATCTTATCCTGAGCAACAATAGACGGCATTCCTTTTGGTTCAAGTTTAGTCATATCATATTCATACTCTAGCTGAAAAGCTCCATAAAGAGCAAATGAAAAGGTTATAGCACTAAAAATCAATACTACAACTATATAAGATGTATGTTTAGATAATTTTCCTATTCTCTCCATAAAACGGAACTGCATGAACTCACCCAATCCATTCATTAATTTATTATCAAAAATAAAATTACTCTTTCTAGTCATATAATCATTTAACTTTGGTAAGAATCCCAGTCCCATATATTTAATTATTTTGCTTAAAGTAGGATGTTCTCTACTTTCCCAGATAAATAATGACGGTAATAATACGAACATTGCCATCAGGGCGATTATTATACCTGAACCCATTGCATAGCCCATCTCAGTAAATGCTCTAAATCCTGTTATAAATAATGAAAGAAATACAAATGATGTAGTCAAAGCACCTGTCAAAACCCCATTGCCAACAGTCAAGAACATTGTAGATATCGCCTTATCCGGTGTATCTCCTTCATCTAGAGCATCTTTGTACCCCGACAAAATGTGTATCGCGAAATCAATGCCAAGTCCAACAAGTATGACTCCGAAGGCTGCTGACATAGTATTAAGATACTTAAGTGTTGCACCAAGTAGTCCCGCTGTCCAGATTATAGATATAACAAGAGTGAGTATAGAATTGAATGGATTTTTCCATGATCTGAAAGAGCCTATAATGATAATCATTACAATCAATAATGCTATTAAAGTTGACCAACCGAAATCATTAACAATTGCAGTCTGCTCTTCGTAACCTATTATTGGTGTTCCAGCTAATCCGATCTCCAAGTCAGGGAATTTATCTCTTATCTGATTCATTCTGTCTGTGACGATCTCACTCATGACAAGAAGATTATCAAAGTCGTCAGTGCTAATAGAAGGTAATATTCCTACCAGAAGCATTGTTCTATCGGAAGAGAAAATATAATCATCCCCGATTATGAATTTTCTTACACTATTCTTAACTTTTACAGAATCGTTATCATCCAGATAAATGCTTAGGGAATTTATAAAGTTATATATATTATTTAATCCTGACACTGCCTGTGCTTCACCGTCAAGAGAGTTAAGATTCTCTGAATCATCGACAAATTCCTGCTCAAAGTTATCATTTATATTTCTAAGCAAGTCCCTGAATTCAAGTGCTGAATACATATTCGTAAAATTCTTTAAATCTTTCTTCTTTTGAATTATTGCACCATGCTTCTCAAAGAAATCAGTATCAAGTCTTGCGTCAATACGTTTTACATAATTGATCGTATCATATTTAACACCTTCAATTGGGAATTCATCGTTTGATATCTTCCATCTTTGCATAAAAGATAATTCTTGATCAGGTGTTGGTAAAACATGATTGATTACAGCTAAGTCCTTATCTATCATATCTGCACATTCTATCATTCTGTCTGTGTCTTTTTTGTCACTACTAATAGATATCATTACGATAGCATCTGAGGTGAAATCTTCAATTATACTGTTAAAAGATTCTATTTCAGGAACATCATCAGGCATCATATCAGCAATTCTATTTTTTATCCCGATTCCTGATGCGAAATAGATCATAAATAGAGTTATTAAGAAAACAATCCATAAAACTTTGTTATTATGTTTTGTGATTATTTTAGTTAAAAAACTATAAAATTTATTCCTCATTATTTTACTCCTTGCTTATATAGTTCTCGATATTTCTGTATAATGTTTTTAGACAGAGTATCTATGTCAAAATCTTTAATTTCGAATAAATAATGCAATTGTAATCCATCAAGTAATGCTAAAAATATTCTGGCTTCTTGTTCGGGCTCTTTATGTTTAAGGTCTCGGAATATTCCTGTAATTACTTCTTTCCATTCTATATAAAAATCTGTAATGATCTCTTTTACCAAAGCGTATAGTTCAGGCTGAAAAAAACACGAAGTATACATTCTTGCAAATTCAGGATCTCTCTTACAGAACTCAGCAGACTGTGCGATAATATTTTCTAGTTTTTCTAATGGTTCTTTTATCTTCTTTATTTCAGAGATCATAATATCCGAGAATTCTAGCATTGTTGATATTATTGCCTTGAAAATTTCTTCCTTACTTTTAAAATAATTATAAATAGAACCCTTCGAAAGCCCAGCTTTCTTAGCGATACTGTCAACTGTTGTAGGAATAAATCCATTCCTTGCAAACAGTTCCATCGCTGATAAAATTATCTTTTCTTTACTTGTCGGATCTTTCTTTTCAAAAATAAATTCACTCATTCTAACCTCGATTTTATTAGTGACTGACCGGTCAGTATGTGTAATTTAATACATAATATTTATGTTGTCAAGGAATTATTTAAGTCATACTGAGGCACTCGAAGTATAGAGTTAATTTTTTTTTAAGCAAAGGGTCACTATTTGACCTTTAGAGTTGTTTATCTTTAGTAAAGGAGGTATTACCAATGAATTTATATATTGTTAAGTGTGAAGATGGAAAATTTTACACAGGAGTTACGAATAATCTTCAACGCAGATTAAATGAGCACAATATTGGTATTTGTAAAACTTCTTACACTTACAATAGAAGACCTGTTGTACTAGTTTTTTCTACATTTTTTAATGATCCTAATGATGCTATAATAGCAGAAAAACAAATTAAAGGATGGAACAAAGCAAAAAAAGAAGCGTTAATTGATGGTGATTTCGAAGAGCTTATAAAATTATCTAGTGTAAGGAAGTAAAAGTCTTATACTTCGAGAGCCTCAGTATGACTTTTACATTAACAATTCTAAAATCTCATTCCAGGAAGTTACTATATAATCGGCTGTTGTAATGTCTTTATCATTATCTCTAAAACCTGCATATAAAATAGAATACATTCCTGCAGATCTGGCACCTTTGATGTCTTTTTCTTCCCTATCACCTATGTGAATCATATCTACCAGATCAGTTTCCGAGATCCTTGATGCTAATTCAAAAGCTCTTTTGTCTGGTTTAGAATATCCTGTCTCATCAGAGAATACTTCATATTTGAAAATATCTTTCAAACCGGTACCAGCAATAGCTTTTCTAAGAGCTTTACCGGGTTCAAATCCAGTATCAGAAATTAAAATTATCTTATATTTTTGAGACAACTCTTTAATAGCTCCAATTATCTCAGTATCAATATTGAAATATTTCTCAGGTACTAAACTCTCATTATATGTGACTAATTCATTAAAATGATCTTCTCTGAATTTTACACCTGAATTGCTTTCAAGGTTCTTAAACATCTCAGCAGTCGATGGTGTCCTGTGTTCGTTAACCCAGATATCTTCAAAGTGAGTATAGATCAATCTCATTAACTCGATAGTTCTCTCATAAGTAAGTTCATATTGCTCTAAAATGTTATGAGCATATTCAACCCTTTCCATAAATATATCTTCACTGAAAGGATACTTTGTAATTGTATCCCAAAAATCTAATGTAATAGTTTTAATATTTTTCATATAAACAATATAATGTTTAACTGTGAATTCTTCAATGTTATTAATTATCAATTGTCCATTGATTTTAATTCTTTTCCTTGCAGACCCATCAAAAATAAATTACATTAAGCTAACAAACAATCAGGTATAAAATGACAGAAAGAATTTTTCATATAGGTATCGATCTACATGGTACTTTGATCGACAACAGCGAACATATAGCTAAAGGTTCACTTACAAAATTAAAATCACTTTTAAAGAAAAAACCTTCCAATTTCAAGATATATATTTGCACAGGGAATGACCTTCCATTTGTTCGTAGAAAAATAGAAGATATTTTTAATCTTTTTGATGGTGCCATTCTCGAAACAGGCTGTGTTATCTCAGTTGATAATAAAAGCGAACGGATAATAGTTCCTAAAGATCTTATAATTAAGATTAAAGAGCTTGAAGATCTTCTTATGGATGAAGATCACCCTGTAATTTATAAATTTGCCCGAAGACTTTCTACTATAAGTATGTTTACAAAGTATGGTGAATCTATACTTGATTTCCATGCTGAACTTAAAGAAGACCTGAAAGAATTAGATTTTTGCAGAGTAACAAGGTCAAGTGTGGCTGTTGATATTCTGCCTATTGGTTTTGATAAATATTCTGGTTTGAAATATATGGCTGAAGAGAATGATATTATCGTTGCAATTGCTGATTCTCTTAATGATCTTGAAATGCTTAAGCAGGCTGACATTACGTATATGCCAGGTAATGCAGATACAACTACCATTGATATACTTTCTGAGACTAGAAATAAAAAAGACCTAAATTCAGGTCTTGAAAAAGACAGCTTTTATTTAGCTGAAAAAGATGAGACTTTTGGAGTCATTGAGAGCCTTGAGCATTTGTTTGCTCACTACAAAGAATTTTCATAAGAACATATACATTAAATACATATTATCTCTTGATTATTTCATGCAAGTTGAGTATTTTCCAACTGTAAAATCCATATGAAATGGATCCATTGATTTTTGTTAATTAAAGAGGTGTTTTAAAATGATATTATCGAAATTGATCAAACCCGAAAATATAATTTTTATTGATCAAAAAAAAGTAAATTTAACTTTAGTGGATCTTGTTAATAAAGCTTCGGAATTGAGTTTAATAAAAGATAAAAAAGAATTTCTTGATGCGATTCTCGAAAGAGAAAATATTGTGAGTACAGGTATTGGTTTAGGGATTGCAATACCACATTCTAAATTAGAAAGTATTGATAATTTTTTTATTATTATTGGTATCCTAAAAAATGATATTGAATGGAAATCTATTGATTCAAAACCTGTCAAAGCAGTATTTATGATTGGTGGACCTTCAAATGCCCAAAAGAAATATCTAGGCATTTTATCAAAATTGATGCTTTTATTTAAAAACCCAAAGATAAGAAATAAATTATTTACTGCTTCAGTAGAAAATGATGTCGTAGAAATATTCAAAAGTTTATAACTTCATAACTGTAAGGACCTATTTTTGGAACCACAAAACATTTTACTATATTTGGGAATTTTATTCCTTATTTCAACAGGCAACAAAATACTTTCAAAGAAAATAAATATACCTGAAGTGACAGGATACGTAATAATCGGAGTATTATGTGGTCAGTCAGTTTTCAATGTATTCAATGATCAGATGATAGAAAGTTTAAAATATCTATCTTCTATTGCTTTAGGGATCATTGCATTTACAATTGGAGTTGAATTACGATTTACTGTTCTTAAAAAGATCGGAAAATCAATATTTTTGATCGTTATATTTGAAGGTTTTGCTGCATTCTTTCTTGTGCTTTTCTCTGTCAGATATTTACTCCATCAGGAAATGTTCGTTGCTCTTCTTTTAGCAGCAGTTTCGGCAGCAACAGCCCCGGCAGCGACAGTTGCAGTGATAAAGCAATATAAATCAAAGGGTCAGTTAACATCCGCTATTCTTGCCGTTGTGGGAGTTGATGATGCTCTGGCATTAATAATTTACGTATTTGCTGCGAGTTTCTCAATGTCTATGATGATGGGCACAGAAATGCATATTATAGCAACGATAATCACTTCTATTCTGTCAATATTTTATGCAATAATTTTAGGTATTGTTGGAGCTTTATTATTTATGCTGTTGTTGAAAAAGATCCGTAGTGATGAAATAGTGAAGATGGCATTAGCTGCATTTATTTTATTATTGCTTGGCATTTCGGAGCATTTTAATGTATCTGAACTGTTATCTATTATGACCTTTGGAGCACTGTTAACAAATGCTTCACCAGTTGTAGCCAGGAAAAGTGAAAATATTATCGGATTTTTCACACCTATATTTTTAGCAATATTTTTCATAATCGGTGGTGCACATCTTGATGTATTATCGATCAACAAAATAGGTATTATTGGAGTAGTATATTTCTTCGCAAGAGCTTTTGGAAAGATCGGTGGTGCTTCTCTGGGAGCAGCTATAGGTAAAGCTCCGAAGAATATTAGAAAATATATAGGTTTTGCACTTTTACCTCAGGTAGGTGTCGCTCTTGCACTAGCTTTAGCTATAAATAAAGATTTTAATCAACCTATGTATGGAGAGAAAGGGAAAGAAGTTGCTATACTAGTAATCAATATTCTTCTTTTCACAACTATAATCACTGAGATCATTGGTCCTATGTTAACAAAAAAGGTTCTTATGAAGTCCGGTGAAATTAAAAGCAATGGTAGGGAGGAATAATGTTTTTTATGTATATGAAAATTATTGATGTAAACTATAAAGATGATATATTTCTGGCTTTAGAAAGTGTTGAGATCACTAAAGCTTCATATTTTGAAGCAAATAATTTAGAAAGTGAACTTACTGATGAGCTTCCTTTGTTTAAAGGATTCTTTTCCACAGATGATGAAAAAGAAAAAAAAGTTATTATAGTGACAGCTCTAATTGAAAGTGAAGATCAAATTGATGAATTCGTCAGTAATTTAGAAGCTTCAGGTTTAAATTTAAAAGAAGAACCGATTTTTAGATTGGCTTTAATGCCTGTCGCTAAGACAATTGATCCAACTAAAGATTAGATAAAATTATGTTTTAAATATAATTTTGCACAACCACGTGCATCTGAAAGAGCTTCATGATGATCAAGGTCAATATCATATTTATTGCATAGGCTGTTCAATCTTGCAGGTTTGTATCCTTTAGCCCTATAAATTTTCATTGTACATTCCCACCGATCTGCGATATTAAGGTCAGAATAATCCAATCCATAATGTTCCATTGTATTCTTTAGCACATTCCGATCGAATGATTCGTTATGAGCCACAATAGTCCTGCCAAATAGCCGTTTCTTTATATCAGGGTATATTTTATCGAAAGATGGAGAATTCTCTGTATCTTCTTCGTAAATACCATGTACATTGGTATTATGCCAATTGTATTCATTATATGGTGGGCGGATCAGTACTGAGAATTCATCGACTATCTCACCATTTTCAACTGATACTATACCAACTGCACAGATTGAATTTCTTTTGGAAGTCGCAGTTTCAAAATCTATTGCTGTAAATGTGTTGTTATCTTGCATTGAAATCCTTTATTTATAATTCTGTAGTTTTTCTTGCAATTTTAT